>JBJEVW010000001.1:0-6305 GCA_051884735.1 Kiritimatiellia bacterium
CATTTCCAGACCTTTCTGTTCCGCAGAGAGATCCCGAATCAAATAGTGATAGGGATCGTTGAGGTCGGGAATGGAGAAATAGCGACCTGGGAAACCGGCTACAACGATTTGTGCAGGCTGTTTTCCGGGGAATGGCTTGTAGCAAGCTTTCAGACAGATGGAAAGGCTGTTGGGCAATTTTCCCGGAGAGGGTCTCCATCCATTTTGGGGAGGTGTTTCCTGTTGTGGAAGGGAGACCTCAAGAATGAACTGGGGAGAAAGCGGAGTCCAGGAAAGCGACTCGATTTCCGGATCGACCTTAACGGGGAGGCTGTTTTGCAGCGTATTGCGTTCATATTTGAGGAACCGGTAGACATGAAGCGGATCGATACGGATCGGTTTTGCGTAAAATTGCCGAAAAACGATCGGAAGGATATTTTTGAGCGGGACCAATGTGAATGCGAATCCGTTCGTTTCGGATGCCGAAGGGAGCATGGCATATCCCTTTTCGCCGCCCGGAACGATGTAGGTTGGGTTTTGCGGAGGCGTTGTTCCCGGAATATCGACATGAATCGAAGCTTCGATTGAACGGAGCTCCGCATTGAAGGAACAGCGGATGAAAGTCTCGCAAGCGTCGGCCTCCGTCCGGATTTGAATGGGGAGCGTCTCCTGTAGAGACTTTATGGTGTGCCGATCTTGGTTTTTGGTCGGCGAGTCGATAATATCGCTTTGATAGACGGGGCGGCCGATACTTCCGAGGTAGTCCAAAAGCCAAAGCAAGGAAGAGGGATTGACGTGACATTCACCCAAGAGGGAGCCTTCCGCCATTTCCTCAAGAAGCATCAGCATCATATCGTCCTCATGGTCGAGACGGAGAGGGTGTTTGAGGAGAATAGCCTTTTCGATATGGATAATGGCAGAAGGGATCGAGTGCGGGGTGGCGAGTCGTGGGGTCAGATAGATGTCCAACAACACGTTCTTGTGTTGGTTTACGAGCTCTGTCCAATTTTTGGGGAGGACAAAGACGAGGGAAACCGGTTCACCGTTTTTCGCATCGCGCAAGATGGATTGCGTGGGGAGACGGGCGGCGGATGCGGGATTCGAATCCTTTGCCTTTGGCGCCGCTCCGGTCTTTGCCTCGTATAGGCGAGCGAGCTTGATGGCGAGGGCTAGGGTATGAAAGCACATGGCACCGGATTGCCCGATTTGGCACGAGCAACGGTTTTCGGCATTGCGGTATTTCCAGTTGCAGAGCTGAAAGGAGGCATTTACGAGGTTGCCGTTGGCGCTGACGACGCCGGAAGCGGTTTGCGTCGTTTCGTCGTAATCGGCGTTGAGAACATCACCACGATTCACGGCGCGCAAGGCCGCATTGAAGGATGCCTGGTCACCCCAAGAACGAATATCGTCGACTGTATATGCAAAGGGAATTGGACGTTCGCTGGAAGGGCGAGAATGGGAGTGGGAAATATCCATGGAAGAAGGGCGTTACGGCCGGATGTTCTTGCAACGTAAAGAGAATCGGACAAAAAGAATATCCGGAACAACGGAAACAATGAAAAGGACAGAAAATGGAATTCCAAAAGGGAATGCCGGAATTGGAATTGACTTGCCGGCCACACTTCAGGTGCGAAGTAGCGCACTGCGGCAGAAGAATGCCCGCAAGGATTTGGTACGGCAGCGATTTCGCTATGGCTGGTATTCAAGTGCGCTGCCTACCCAAACAACGGAGCCCAATCGTTCTCATCTCCGGGAAAACAGGATGATCCGTTGGGGCATTGCGGGAAGCACGGTTACTCGATATCCAGCAATTTCTTGACATCGGCCCAAGTGAGCTTGGACATCATTTCATCATCGCTCTTGATGGTTGCGTTGATAATGGCGCGTTTCCGCCTTTGCAGGTGAAGAACGCGCTCTTCAATTGTGTCTTGAGCAATGACGCGGACGGAGTAAACGGTATTTTGTTGGCCAATACGATGCGCACGGGCAATCGCCTGTTCTTCAACCGCCGGCGTCCACCAGGGGTCGTAGAGAATGACCTCATCGGCACCAGTCAAATTGAGACCCGTTCCACCGGCCTTGATGGAAATCAAGAAAATGGGGATGGAAGAATCGGAATTGAACTGTTCGACCTGTTCATTCCGTTCGGAAGAACGCATTGTCCCATCCAGATAGCAGAAACGGATCTTGCGTTTGATGAACTCTTCACGCAAAATGGAAAGCATTTTGGTGAATTGCGAGAAAATCAACACGCGATGGTTTTCCGAGAGCGCGTCATCCAGAATCAGGAACAGATGCTCCATCTTGTCGGAAGGCGTGGCGGCTTTTTCGGCTTCTGCGGGGGAAATGAGCGCCAAATGGCAACAAAGCTGACGCAAGCGCAAGAGGGCGGTCAGAATGATCATGCGCGAACGTTCGAAACCGACCTCCCGGACGGAGCCTGTGACAGCGGAACGTGTTTCTTCCAGAATCCGGTTGTAGACAACGCGCTGTTCGGGAGAAAGCTGGCAGTAAGAGGTTTTTTCGATGACGGGAGGCAAATCCTTTGCAACGAGCGTTTTGAGTCGCCGCAACATGAAGGGATCGACCTTTTCGCGTAACCGGTGGCAGAGTTCCTGCAGCAGTTCCGATTCCGATTCCTCGCCCTGAAGCGGCTCGACATAGGTTCTGCGGAATGTTTCGTAAGGCCCGAGGTATCCCGGCATCAAGAAATCCATGATGGACCAAATGTCCGCGACAGAATTTTCGATGGGAGTACCGGTCAAGACGAGGCGTGCGGCATTGGAATCGAGTTGCTTGACGGAGCGTGCGTTCAGCGTGTTTTGGTTCTTGATATTCTGCGCCTCATCGAGCACGATTGCGGAGAAGTTGAAATTCTTGTACTCCTCGATATCCCGGCGGATCAAGGCATAGGACGTAATGACCAGATTGCAATCGGGAATCTTTGCGAAATCCTCGTGCCGCTTGGTTCCGGTCATGGTCATGACACGCATGCTTGGAATGTAGTGGTTGCATTCGTGTTTCCAGTTGTCGACGATGGAAGTCGGGCAGATGACAAGAGCCGGAGCCTTACTACCGGAGATGCGGGGCAACGAAAGCCAACTGAGGGTCTGAAACGTCTTGCCGAGACCCATTTCGTCGGCCAGCAAACCGCCTTGATGCTTGGATTCCAAATAGCGCAACCATGCCACGCCGGTTGCTTGATAGGGGCGCAACAAGGAACGAGCCGGCTCTGCGAGCTGGACGGGTTCCAGGTTGCTGCGAATCGTCGAAATGTCCGCCTCCTTCAACCAGCTTTCGGGAGCCGATTCGAGGGTGATGCCGGAGATGCGGAGATCGTCGATTGTGGATTTGATGAAGTGAGTATAGGTGTCCGGAAGAAATCTCGCTTCGCCGCAAGCCGTCGATTTTTTGCGGGAAGAGACACATTCTTGAATGATTTCTTCCAGATTGCGGACGGCTTCCCGATCAAAAATAATCCGATAGCCGTTGAATTCGGTATAGGACTTGTCGGAATCGATTTTCGCGAAAACTTCCGGCGGAAGAACGACCTTGCCATCGGACGATGCCAACGTATAACTGATCTCGAAGCCATGCCGACGAGGGAAGGTGACGATTTTTACGCGCGGCGCAACCGTGACGAGGGAAGACAGATAGTCGACCAGCCCTTGCGAGAGCGTAACGTCCCATCCATTGTTGCGAAGCGTCGGGACGGTTGTTGCGAGGAAGTTGAGGACATTTTCATCGCCAACGAGCGTCAGTGTCTTGAGGGCACGGTTTTCCAGCGTCTCGGCATTCTGTGGAATGTGGAGGAGCGCGGAAATTTTTTCCCGGAGGTGTTTAAGCGCCTTTTGTTCGGCTTCGTGGTTCCGGGTATAGTAGATGTAATTGTCGCTCGGATCGGGGAGGGTGAAATTCTGTCCGGATTCCGTTCCGACAACCTCAACGGTGATGCGCGTTTTTGCTTCCGGATCGATCGAGTCGTTAGTGGCATTTCCGTCCCTGCAATTCAAGGCAATATCGGAATAGCTGGCTTTCAGGGAGATGGACAGAGATGCTCTCGAGCCGTTTACCTCGAGAGAGAAGCGCGGCTTTCCGGGCTTTGTCGTGAAGAGAGAGAAATCGACGTTTGAATTGAAATCTTCCCGGAGAATGTCCCGCAACGGGATTAAATTTCCGGAACAAGGCAATTTTCCCCGAATTTCCCGCTGAATGAAATCGATGGTTTCGTCGCGCCGCAACAGGTATGTCCGCTTGCGATAGACTTCGCCGTAGGTAAAGGGGATTGGCGTATGGATTGGCCAAAGAACCCCATTGAAAAAGGCGTAGACGCAATCGTTTCTCCAATTCTTGGCATTCCGGTAGACGAGATACAAGGGGAAAATGTCTTCCGGGAATCCGGGGAACCGGATATGAAGAGCGAGCTCGATTCGTCCGGTCGCTTCCTGAAGGGAAACGTACAGGATGTTATGAACCGCATTCTCCTTTGTCCGGATATAGACCGGTTTTTCTGCGTGGACAGGATAGAAAGGCTCATTGACTTCGCCAAGCCGTTCCACGAGGCTGAAAAACTGGCCGCAGTCGAGGCTCAAGTTTTTCCCAGTCGCGGCGTCTGGCGGAATATAGAGAATGTGTTCAAGGGTAAAGAGGAGTTTCTTTTCCGAATCCGAAGGATGGAAAAGAACGGGAAGTCCTGTTTTCGGATCAATCAGATTGCCGCTTGAAATATCGCTGAGTGAAAAGACATGCGGCGTATTGTCGGCGCTGATTGAAAGGGCGACAGGGATTTTGCCGGTCTCGAAACGCGTGGTCCAGTCATCTGGAACATAGAAACGCAAACGCAACGCTTTTCCGGAATCGGAACGGGCGGGAGAAGCGGATGATGGCCGAAGGATAGCGGGCGCGGTTCCGGCCGGTGTGGGCGGAGCCGCCTTGCGGACGGGAGAAGGGGGATTTTTGGGAAGCACGCCCATTTTTTCAAGGGCGCGTTGTGCGTTTTCGATGGTTTTGGCTTTCCGTTGCTCCCGCTCGGCGTTTTCCAAGGCAATGGCGGCGGCAAGCATGTGGACGCAAATGCGTCCGTCGCGTTGGGATGCCGCGCATGGGCAGAGGTTTTCCACCACCGAATGCCGCCCGGGGAATGTGCGAAAGCGCGTGTGAATCGTGTGTCCCGCATGCTCGATATCGGCTTCTCCAATATTGTCGTTGTAAGTGGGGTTGATAACCGACTTCTTTTTGGTTACCTGATTGAGCGCTTCCAGATACTGACGTTCACCTCCCCAAGAACGAATGTTCTCGAGCGTGAAATCAAATTTTTGGAAAAGCGGATTACGGAACCAAGACATATGCAAAACCAAAAGAAGCGCTATTCAACAAATTGGAAAAAGAATATTTATGATGGATTGTAGCCGAAAAACCGGACATTGTCAACAGAAAAAGCGCAGTTTGGAAAGCGACTGACCTAGGGAAGAAAGATTTTCCGCATATCCTCCTCGGTCTTTGCGGCGAGAAGGCGTTTGCGCCCTTCCTCGTTGAGAAGTTGACTGATAAAGGAGAGAAGTCGGATTTGGGGCGAATGTGTCGAGCGCGAAGTAAGCGAAACGATGACGATGCGGACTTTCGAATGGTCGAGCGTTTCGTATTCCGGAATGCCTTCGGGGAAGACGGCGACGGCACCGATGAGCCCCTCGACAAAATCGGTGCGGGCATGTGGAATGGCGATACCGTGTTCGATGCCGGAGGACATGGAGGTTTCTCTTTTAAGGATCAGTTCGGCAGCAGTCTTCGTGTCTTGCAAGAGATTCTTTTCCGCAAACACATTGACGATGTTTCGAATGGCCTCCTCTTTGCTGCCGGCATGTGCATTGGGAAGATAGAGAAAGTTCTTCAGGTAGCGGCGCAGGTCGTTGTCGGCTATTCTTTCGAGGGGGGCTGTATGTTCCACCGTGAGCACATTTCGCATCATTTTGTTCAAAGCGGCGGAGGGGATACTCAGCGAGGAAGCGAGATTTTGGAGGTCTTGCGTTACCTCGCGGAGAGCTGCGACCAGAAATGGTTTTTCGCGGTTGCTGCATTCGAAGCGAAGTTCGTTGCCATGCAAAGACACCATAATATCATCCTCTTCCCGCATGATTTGCCAGATATTTTCGGTTGGATTGAGGTTGGCTGTTTGGAATCCTTCCTTGCGGAAAACGTCAATCAGCTTGTCGAGCAGGAGGGAAGCGGTTTCGTTGTTGGGAAGGGTATAGGAGAAAGATTTGGAGGTATTCTCTTAGGTCGGTTGATGGCGGCGCCAGGTCTTGGAAGTGGAAAAAAGAGCAATAAAT
>JBJEVW010000002.1:0-1550 GCA_051884735.1 Kiritimatiellia bacterium
TAGTGCGCGAAAGTAAACGCACCAAATCAGGTGCGTTTACTTTTGCAAACTACAGCCGTCAAAGACCGGAAGGGGAAAATCCGCACGGCTTTCAATACTTGCCAGATATGTTACGATTCCGGCAGAGGCTACTATGTCCAGTCCGGTCGTGATTTGGTCTGCCAGAACTGCGGCAATCGCTTCTCTATGGATCAAATCGAAAAGGAGGTGGGCGGTTGCAACCCATGGCCGATTCTCGCTTCAGACAAAACGGAAACGGATGACCAGATTTCCATTTCCTGTGATTTCTTGGCCGAAGCACAAGTCCTCTTCGCAAACTGGAAGGGCAACATCTGAACGAAAACGTCCGGCAAAGCCACAAGGAGAACTTTCGAAGATGATAACACAATATACCGTTACAGGAATGAGCTGCGCCGCCTGCTGCGCCCGCGTGGAAAAGGCGGTGTCGATGATTGACGGTGTAAAGGCTTGCTCCGTTTCCTTGCTCACCCATTCGATGCGGGTGGAAGGCACGGCCTCCGCGGCCGATATCATCGCAGCCGTCAAACATGCCGGTTACGGCGCAACCAGAAAAGTCCCCGGAAATAACTTCCACTCCCAGACGGCAACGGCACAGGAAGACGAGTCGCTCAATGACCGGGAAACGCCCATTCTGAAAAGACGCCTGATTTCCTCTCTTGTTTTCTGGGTGATTCTTCTCTACCAGTCGATGGGGCACATGATATGGGGATGGCCGCTTCCAGGTTTCATGGCGGACAATCATGTCATGATGGGCATCGTGCAAATGCTGCTGGCCATCGCGATCATGGTGATTAATCAGAAATTCTTTATCAGCGGATTTCGCAGTTTGCTCCACGGTTCCCCCAATATGGATGCGCTTGTCGCCATCGGATCCCTCGCCGCATTCGGCTATAGCACATGGGCCGTACTGGCGATGACCCAAGCGCAACTCGTCGGTGATGCGGACGCCGTTATCGGCTATATGGACGAGATTTACTTTGAAACGGCCGCCACGATTCTCACCCTCATCACCGTCGGGAAATTGCTGGAGGCCCGTTCCAAGGGGAAGACTACTGACGCCCTCAAGGGACTGATGAAGCTAGCGCCGAAAACGGCCACCGTTCTTGATGAAAATGGCGCGGAGAAAACGGTCCCCGTCGAACAGGTAAAGAAACACGATGTCTTTGTGGTGCGCCCCGGTGAAAAGATTCCCGTCGACGGCATTGTGATGGAGGGTAGCAGTGCCGTGAACGAATCGGCTCTGACCGGCGAAAGCATTCCCGTCGACAAGGCCGCAGGCAATCCGGTGTCGGCCGCTACCCTAAACCAATCCGGTTCCCTCAAATGCGAGGCCACGAGAGTCGGCGAGGATACGACCCTCTCCCAAATCATCCAAATGGTCGGCGATGCTGCCGCCACCAAAGCGCCTATTGCGAAAATCGCCGACAAAGTATACGGCATCTTCGTCCCCGTTGTGATTTTACTGGCGTCAATCACGTTTGCCGTCTGGCTGCTTGCCGGACACCCCTTTGGATTCTCCCTCTCCCGCG
>JBJEVW010000003.1:0-1537 GCA_051884735.1 Kiritimatiellia bacterium
GGTTTTCAAAAGGAAACCCGTTGCTTCAATGTCTTCAACAACAGGATGAATCGGACTTAACAGGAGAATCCAAATAGGAGGCTTCAAGCATAAGTGTGGAGTCGTTTTGACTTTTGTTGTGGTGAAAAGTGTTGTGAACATGGAGCGTGACAGCGCGAAATGTTCACAACGTGCGGCATAGAACAGAAGTGCGTAGAGTTGTGAACGAACGCCCGTCCGGCCAGTGCCTCAAGCTGGCTGGGCGGGCTGTTGCGGGAGAAGGCGGAATATGGTAGAACACCGCACCATGAAAATTATGTTACATACGGATATACACGGCGGACAAGGTCTTTCCACGGTTTGCATCGGAAGAGGGCTGTTGCGGCATGTCGGACAGTTTGCGGCGCGGACGGTCAAAGGCCGTAAAGCGGTCGTTGTCAGCGATTCGAATGTCGGCAATCTCTATCTGGAGCCGGTATTGGCCTCGTTGAGAGAGGCCGGCTTTACGGCGGAGAGTGTCTGCGTACCAGCCGGCGAGGATTCAAAATCGCTTCAGATGCTGTCCGTTCTTTGGAATACCTTTCATGGGTATGGGATTACGCGCACGGACTTGGTCGTTGCGTTGGGCGGCGGCGTTGTGGGTGATTTGACGGGGTTTGCGGCCGCGACCTGGCTGCGGGGTGTCCGTGTCATCCAAGTGCCGACCTCGCTCTTGGCGTTTGTCGATTCTTCGATTGGCGGCAAGACAGGCATCGATTTGCCCTT
Organism: Kiritimatiellia bacterium; assembly: GCA_051884735.1. Classification (GTDB taxonomy): domain Bacteria; phylum Verrucomicrobiota; class Kiritimatiellia; order RFP12; family UBA3636; genus JAEDLN01. The sequence goes on from JBJEVW010000003.1 coordinate 745, forward strand.
CGGGAAGAATTTGGCGGGTGCCTTCTATCAGCCGCGATGGATCATTGGCGATCCGGATGTTTTGCGGACATTGCCGGAAGCCGAATTCGTGCAAGGAATGGCCGAAGTCGTCAAATACGGGTGCATTTTCGACAAAGCTTTTTTCGAGGAACTGGAAAAAGCGGCGGCAGCTGGACCGTTTACGGACGATTTCGTGGCGCATCTGATTGCGAAGAGTGCGGGCTGGAAAGTGGACGTGGTCAATCGCGACGAGCGCGAGGGGGGCGTCCGGATGCTCTTGAATTTCGGCCATACCTTGGGGCATGCAGCCGAGAAGGTTTTGGGCTATGGCTATGTTCCGCATGGTGTGGCGGTTGGGGTCGGCATGGTTGCCGCGGCCAGGCTTTCGGAAAAGCTTGGGCATGCGCAAGACGGGTTAGCCGATCGGATTTCCGCGCTCCTCAAGGCGCTGAAGCTGCCGACGAGCATGGATGAAATCGGAAACGGGTTGTTTACGGCGGAAACGTTGTTTGAAGCAATGTTGTCGGACAAGAAGAAGCTGGGATCTGATTTGCACTTTGTGTTGCTGCATGGAATCGGCGAAGGGTTTGTCGCCCCGCTGAAACCCGAACTCGTGCGCGATTTGCTTCCCGAGATTCTTTCGACCTGAGATTCCGTTGCCATCGCTCTACCAATCCATTTCCATGCATTCTCGAGAAGCCTTTTTCCGGTTTTCGCATCTTTATCTCGATACGGAATTCAATTGGATCGATACCTACTATCCGAAACTTGCGTTGTTGCAGTGTTTGCCGGG
>JBJEVW010000004.1:0-20913 GCA_051884735.1 Kiritimatiellia bacterium
CGGATAACGTCCTCGACCTCTATTGCTCAACAAACAAACTGGACCGTTTCCGCTTTCTCCTTTCATCCCACCCCGCCACATACTCGCCCGTTTCATTCAGCATCCCAACGGCACTCATACCGAATTGGGACTGCGCCACGTCGCACGTTCACGATGCAACTTGCCCAGCAGTCACAAACATCGTTTTGTCCCCACTCGACGGAACAACTCTCTATACCAACGTCGTCTACGACTGTCCGATTGACACTTTTTCGTCAGAATCCGCATTCTTCCGACTCGGTTCGCGCGTGGATACCGATGAGGACGGACTTTCCGACGCCTACGAATGCTTTGTGACCGGATCAAGCCCCAACGCCATCGACTCCGATTTCGACGGACTTTCCGACTTTATGGAAGCCGACTCCGTCGGAACGGACCCCACTCTTCCGGACACCGATGGCGACGGTCTTGATGACGGGGAGGAAACGATGCGTCTGAACACAAACCCTCTCGCCGTTGATACCGATAGCGACGGCCTTTCCGACCGCACCGAAGTTGGTGCAATCTCTGCCATTGAATACCGCTGGATCGATTCCGGAACAGCGACAAACCTTCTGGCTAGCGGCGAGAATGAAGACGGCATCTGGACATTTTCGCTTTCCTCTCCTTTTATCGGAGATAGCCTCCCCCACCACCGGATTGCCATCGACACGAATGGCGTTGTTTTCCTCCTGGAACCGGGCGGTTCCGTCACAAACATCTACCCCGTTCCCCAGTCCCTCTCAACTTGGACGAATAGCCCCGCGCACATCACCGTGGCCGCTCTCTGGGGTGGTTTGGAAAGCGATTCGCAATCCGCCCTCCGGTTCTTCGAAACGGCCGGCACATCGGTCGTGGAATTCGACAACTTCCTGCTTTCCTCCACCAACGGCGACGGAAGCAATCTCCGGGCAGTGGCATCTCGACGCGCATCCTTTCAAGTTGTGCTCCCACATACCGTCAACGATTCGCTGGATATCTATTACCGCGAGATTCCGGATGGCGGTATCTCAATCGGAAGCCTCGTCGGCGTCCACAACCGCGACCGCAACTACTTTCTCATCCCTAATCAAAAATGCACGCTTCCACGTCCCGCTGATCCAAACCTTGACATCGGTTCCGGTCGAGGATTCCGCTTCCATCTTGGACTCGGAACGAACCCGCTTGTCGCAGATTCCGACGGCGATGGTTTGAACGACGGAAATGAAGCCAATTCCGGCACGAATCCGTTAGAAACGGACTCGGACGATGACGGCGTCTCCGATGCCGATGAAATCGCAGCCGGAACCGACCCAAACGACTCGTCGGACAGCGTTGGATATCAGTCCGGCGCCGTTCTCGGAAATGGTGCTCAAGGAGTTCCCGTTCCATTTCAGCAGACATTCTCCATTCCGAAAAACACGACGACTCTCCTCGGTATCTGGGTGGCAAGCGAAGAATTTCCGGAGTATACAAGCACCCAATCGGAATACAATGACACGCTTCATTGGAATATTTCCACCAACGGCGTCTCCTTGCAGACCGGCACAACAAATGTAAATGCCCTACATGCCCGCTTTGCAGCTTCTTCCGAAGCCGGACATTCTATTCCCGGAATGCTCATCAACTCGCCTCCCGTTGATCTTGCGTGGTTCCTCCTGTCGGCACCGACCAATCAGGATCTATCCGTTCAATTGGAATTTACGGTGACCAATGGTTCCGATGGAAGACTCCCCAGTACAATGATGGCCGCCCTCTACCCGCTCCGCGTCATTCAGCAAAACTGGCCGGACTCCAAAACGGCAACCGATTTCGGTGTTCGACGTCCAAAACGCATCCTCCAAAACGGCATCGCCTATGTCACGGGCGAACCCGCCGCTCCGGAACTCACCGCACAATTTCAAAACTTGCCCGAGTTCGTTGAGGTCGGCTGGAGACTCGACCTCGTCTCAGAACGATCGGAACGTAGCACCCATGACAATCGTCGGCTTCCCGAATCGGGATGGATTGTGAAGCCCGGCAACGAGACCTGGAACATCACGGAAACCCTGAATGAAATCATCGGCGGGAAAAACACATTATCCATGCAGATCAACGGCACGCCCGTCGGCGATTTCACACATGTCATCCGCGGGAAAAATCCAACAGACCGTGAAGTCTATTTATATATTATTAACCGTTTGGAACAACAGTACCGACGTTCCGCTTATCTCATTTTCCGCCACGAGAGTCGATGGGGAAAATATGTGTTCGACCAATTCAATTCAAGTGTTAAAAATAGAGAACTTCCGAACTATGGAAAACCGGATGGTTGGGGCATTTCGCAAATCAACCGAACGGTAGAAGAGAAAACGGTAACAACTGCAGAAGTTTGGAATTGGAAAACGAATATAAATGCCGGATATGAAGTTTTGAAGAGTAAGTTTTCAGTTGCTCTTCGTTTCATCTCCTACTTCAGAGACGAATATGGACAAACCGGGCAATGGACGGAACCGCCATCCGAACTCTATTTACAACAATATCCAACAGCTGTACTCCGGTCAATCGAATGGAGCGGAGCCGTTTTATACAATGAAGCAACCGGTGTTCCCCGTTCTGTCGCAGCGGGTCAACCATTTCATTCTCCGCTGGTATTCTCCACGGAGAATGGTTGGGAGTTCTATGACAACATAAAACGATATGCGCACCATAACGCGGAAGAAATAGTCTGGATGCAAAACAAACAACAAGTCAATGAATAATTCAATCAGAAAGCTAAGGTGGAGCCTTTTGCTCCTTTTCGCCTTGTTAATGACCAACGGATTCGCACAAGCCCTTTCTCAACAAAAAATGAAGTCAATGGAATATTATGACTATGTTGGAGTTGAAGGCCGCTTTCACTACTTCTGTCATCGTTTCACCCCCGCTTCATCTCCCATATATTTCTGCGAAATTCATAGAGATCGATCCGGAGGTTTGGTCTACCCTTTCCGAATCAACGGAATGCCTCACTCCGCCTGTGGCGAAACAATTTACTGCTACGACTTTGAATGGTATCGCGTGAAACGAAAAAACGATTTTGTTGATTTGGCTGTTTTTCCGGCCAAGTATTCTCGCGGTTGTGATGACTTTCCGGGATTCGTGCAACCCAGGCCCGTTGTCGTATATACACTGAATGAGACATCTCTTCGAAAGTACTTTGTCGAATCCTTTGCGGAACTTCTTCTCGATCCTGATTTCGTCTCCATTGGACCCATAGAGTATTGGTATTGGGCAGAACGTTCTGATAACGGACATTGGAACATAAGAAAAACAAGGACATGGCTTCAACACTATCTTGATGAAACTCCGCCTTGTCCCGGTAATCCCATCCAATTGCCGACAAAAGCGGACAGTTCCCGCCTAATCGCCTTGCGAAGGATGCTTCTCGAACAGTTTCATTCCAAAATTCCAGAAACGATAAAGTTCGTCTTTGACCGTAACCAAAGCCATGAAATCGTCCGGGCATTCATTGCAGATTCAGCTCGAAAATCCTCCGAAGGATGGCTCCTCTGGAAATCGTTCCAATGGACAAGTCAAGGGTGGAAATCCGTTCCTCCAGAGGGAATTGATTGTCCTTCCGGAAAAATCCCCGGCACCTTTCATCTTTCGGAAACGGGCTTCTTCATACTGCTCTTCAAAAACGAGGAACCGCGTTTAGTCACCCTGAGAAACACGCCGAAAGGTCCGGTTGAACCATTCTGGGAAAACGCGCTTTCCGACAAGACAATCTTCGAAAAAACACGACATCTCGGATTCCCGGAAAAGTATAATCTTCCAGAATCATGGTCAACTGTTCCTATGCCGCCGGAATCCATCGCTCAATCCATCTATAGTTTGGGAAAAACGCGAGGCCTGTTTCGAATGCCGGTCGTTGGATTTGACACCATCTCCCCTCTGTGGGAACCTCATCCCTAACCCCGCACCCTGCGCACTCGCCACGCGCGGTGCCACTGCCCCTGGCGGCTCGCCACTTGCCGCCGCACCACTGGAGACTGCTCTCGTTTTCTCTCTCCCCCTGTTTTATTATGGATACGATTCTCATCCCATCTCAAACGATTCCCATAGCAGAAAAGGTCGATCTGTGCGTATGCGGCGGAAGCTGTACCGGTGTCTTTGCCGCCATCGCTGCCGCCCGGAAAGGCCTTCGCGTCGCCCTCGTCGAAGCCAACGGTTTCTTTGGCGGTTCCGCCACAGCCGCTTTCGTGCCCGTCTGGCATTCCCTGTTTTCGCTGGATGGCACCCGACAAATCATCGGAGGCCTAACCGCTGAGGTGCTCCAACGCTTGGACGCTCGCCACGAGGTGCAGTTTCGCGAGAAAACAGACCCCTCTGTCTATGCGACCTTCTCGACACCCGGACTGATGCTCGTGCTTGACCAAATGGTCGCGCAAGAAGCCCCGCGCCTGCGCCCTTTCCTCCATGCCACCGTCTCCGGTTCCATCCTGCGTCGCCCCGGCGAAATCTCGCACGTCCTCATCCAAGACAAATCCGGCACGCGCGCAATCGCCGCCCGCTTCTTTATCGACGCGACCGGCGACGGCGATCTCTTGCGCCGCTCCGGCTTCTCGATGCGCTCCATTCCCGACGCCGAACGCCAGGCCCATACCACGTGCGCCATCCTCGCCGGCGCCGACAAACTCTCCGCCGCTCATCCCGGTTTCTCGTTCGGAGAAATGATGAAGCCCGAACGCGGTGCCGGACTCGACCATGTCTTCTTCTGGCAGGCCCCCGTCATCGGCGCACCCGGACTCTCCTTCGTCGCCTTGAGCCGCGTATCCTGCAACCCGGCAGACGCCGATCAGCTGACCGTCGCCGAAATGGAGGGCCGTCGGCAAATCAATGCCTTCACCGCCGCCTGCAACCGCGAATTCCCCACACCCGGCGCCCGCATCGCCGTCGCCGCACTACCCACCTCTATCGGACTCCGCGAATCCCTTCACGCCAACTGTCTCTATACCCTAACCGAAGACGACCTCCTCCATGGCCGCACCTTCCCCGATACCATCGCACGAGGAACCTACCGCGTGGATATCCACGAGGGCGCAGGCATCACTTTCCGATACCTGGACGGAAAGACGTCCCGACTCTCCGTCGACCCCGTCACCAGAAAAACTTCCTGGACCAACGGTCGATGGCTCCCCGAAGGCGCTCCGCACGCCCAGTGGTACGAAATTCCGTTCCGGAGTATCGTTCCCCGCCATTCGGTCAATGTCCTGTGCGCCGGCCGTATGATCGATTGCGATCGCAGCGCATACGGCGCCGTGCGCGTCATGGTCACCTGCAACCAAATGGGGGAGGCCGCCGGTTCCGCCGCCGCCGATATGCTCCAATCCGGTCAGTCCCTGCCCGACTATATGGATAAAATCTCCAACCGGGATCCATCAAAATAGACCCCTCCCCAACCCTCCCGGTTTTTGCTACCATCAAAGCATGAAATTAACACCTGAACAAGTCGAGGCCGTCCGGACGCTGGCTGCATCCGGCGCTTCCATCTCGGATATCCAATCCGCTCTCGCCAACGATTTCAATCTCCACTTGAACTATCTCGACACCCGCTTCCTTCTTCTGGATCTGGATGTCACGATCGCCGAACGCAATCCGCCCAAGCCCGCAGCCCCTCAACCCGTCCCCGATTCTCCATTGCCCGGGCCAGACGCCTTTTCGGACGCTGCAAAACAGGACGATTTCGAGCCCGCATCCCCTTCGGCACTCCCGGCAGAAGACGAACCCTTGCCCCCCGCCGATGAACCGCCCGCCCCCGCCGCCGGTTCCGTTCAAGTCGAGATTTCGCGTATCCAACGCCCCGGTTACGCCCTCTCCGGCTCCCTCGTCTGCTCCGACGGCGTGAAGGGCGAGTGGGGCGTCCTCAACGATGGACGTCTCGCACTCGATTTCGGCGAAAACAAGACCTACCGTCCTTCGCCGGAAGATATCCAGGCTTTCCAACGGCAACTGCGCGATTTGCTTTCCAGCGCTTACTGAGAAAGACCGCCCCCCGTCTTTTCGCCCATCGGAACAGCCGTTCCTTCCCGCGGTCGTTCCGGTGGATTTTTGTCTTCACCCGCTTCCCTTCTTCTCCACATGAAACTTGCCATGATCGGTGTCGGCCACATGGGCGGCGCTATCCTCAAGGCGATTCTCTCGCAACGCGTCGCAACTCCGGAAAACCTTTTCTTCTCCGTTGCGACAGACGCCCATCGCGAACAACTCCAAAACGAATTCGGCATCCAACCCTGCGCAACGGCTGACATGCCCGCGCTCGCCGACATCATCATCATCGGTGTACGCCCCGGCGACGCCGCTCCCGTTCTCGCAGAACTCGCGAAAAGCCCCGTCCGTTCACGACCGCTCTTTCTCTCCATCATGGGCGGACGCCGTCTCGACTGGCTCGAAGAACGCCTTCCCGATGCCCGCGTCATCCGTGTCATGCCCAATCTCGGTGTCTCGGTCCGCCAAGGCATGTGCGCCTACGCTTGCGGCTCCCGCACAACGGAAACCGATGCCGCCCAAACCCAACAGCTGCTCGAGACCTTCGGATTGGCGCTCAAACTTCCCGAACAGAATATGGATGCCGTCACCGCCCTCTCCGGCTCCGGTCCCGCTTTCTTCGCCTATGCCTTGCAGGCCATGACCAAGGGCGGTATCGCACTCGGTATCGAACCGGCCGCAGCGGCAATTCTGGCTCGCCAGACGCTGCTGGGAACCGCTGCCGTCCTTTCCCGTCCCGGTGCCCCCGATACCGCCGTCTTCATCCGCTCCGTTGCAACCAAAGGCGGTACGACCGCCGCCGGCATGCAGGTCCTGGAAGCCTCCTCCGTCAACGAAACCTACGCCGCTACACTGGACGCCGCCGCACGCCGAAGCGCGGAACTCTCCGCCCTCTGACGACATGTTCGATCCCTTGTTTCCAAATCCCCCACGCCGGCGTTTTCCCCCTCTTCTTCTTGCTGCGGGATCGCTCCTGCTTTTGCTTCTCGTCTGCATCCCGAATTGCCGCTGCTCCTCCGCCTCGTCCGATCGCATCGAAACCGAGGCCGGAGAGCCGCCCGCCGCACGCCTCCACCCCGATCTCAACACCCCCGTTCGCCCCGCCCTCGACCGCTTTCCGCGCGATTCCAAACGCCCCGAAAAACGCGAAACCGAATGCTCCGGCCCGATCGATCTGGATTCTTTCTCCGCCGGTCGCGATCTCGTCTATGTCGACGATCCTCGCGTCTGGTGGGAAAGCGATCACGATCAAAACGACCGCGATACCGAAGACGACCACTCCATGCACGCCGCTATGGAACTGCCGTTTCGCCGTCTCGTGAATCTCGCCGCGCAACAAACCCCCGAATTCCAACTGCGCGTGCAAGAATGCTTCCGCCCGGCCGGAATCCATGCCGCAAAATCCCTCCACTGCGAGGGCCGCGCCCTCGATCTCACATTCGGTCGCGATAACGCCCCGCTTCCCGCCGCCCGGCGTAACGACGCCTACGAAAAACTCGCCATCCTTTGCTGGCAAGCCGGTTTCGATTGGGTCTACTACGAAAACAGCCGCGGCACAGGCCCCCATATCCATGTATCCGTGCGCCGCGATGCCCCGCGCTTCCAAGCGCCGCCCGACGGACTCCCCCTCCCGTCGATGGTGAGCGGACACCCCAACCCCGGTATCTCCATCCCCGCTCCTCAGCTGGATTCACCCCATACCGCCACAAACCGCCATGAATAATAAAACGCCCGATCCGAACCCCGCTCCCTCGGATCAGCCCGGCCCGGACGCAAAACTCAAAACGGTTCTCGCCTCTTCCAAGTCAAATGCCGCGGCTTATTTCGATATCACATACGGCCCAATGCCACATTGGAAGGCTTGTCTCATGGAGCTCGTCCAACTCTTTCTTTCCGGCATTCCAGGTGCTCTCGGATATCTCCTCCGGCGTTTCTTCTATCGCCCCTTCTTCGGTTCATGCGGACGGAAAATCCTCATCGGCCGGCACGTGACGTTTCGTCATCCCGGAAAAATCTTCTTCGGCGAAAATGTCGTGCTCGACGATCGTTGCGTCATCGATGCCAAGGGCTCAAGCAATGCCGGAATCACAATCGGAGATGCCGTCTTCATCGGACGCAATTCCATCGTCTATTGCAAAAATGGCGATATCGCACTCGAAAACAAATGCAGCCTCTCCGCCAATTGCATCGTCTTTTCTTCCAATCAACTCACCCTCGGCACCGGCACCATGGTCGGCTCCTTTTCCTATCTTCTCTCCGGCGGCGAATACGACCCCTCTTCACCCGTTCCCTTTTGTGAACAGTCCGGCATGAAAACCATCGGACCGCTCGTCATCGGTCCCGATTGCTGGATCGGCGCCCATGCCATGATCCTCGACGGCGCATCCCTCGGTGCCCGCGTCGTTGTCGCCGCCGGAGCCGTCGTCACCAAACCAATTCCCGCCCATACCATCGTCGCCGGAATTCCCGCCCGCCCCCTCGCCGCCCGCACGCACGCTTAGGGCTTGCCCGACGCCGCCCCTGCACCCCATTCGATTGTGCGGCGCTATCCATGGCGCCGTATCCCCCCCAAAAAAAAATAATGCAAAAAGCACTTGCATCCCTTCGGCGCTTGTGGTAGGCTTTTATCCGTTTTCACAAAATGGGGCGGTAGCTCAGTTGGTAGAGCATCGCGTTCGCAACGCGGGGGTCGTGAGTCCGAATCTCATCCGCTCCACCATTTTCAAAACGACTTCCTTCCTGCAGCAAACTCGCCCGTGCGAGGATGAGTCCCTTCATCAGCAAACAGGAAACACCAAAAAAGGAAATCAAATGCCCAAAAAGAAGACCAACAAGGCAGCCTCCAAACGCTGCCACCTCACCGCAACCGGTAAGGTTCTGGCAACGAAGGCCGGCAAACGCCACCTTCTCTCCTCCAAAACCCGTAAGCAAAAGCGGAATATGCGCGGTACCAAGCTTCTCGGATCCGAGAAGCAGACCAAGACCATTCGCTCCATGCTTAGCGCATAAACCCACGAATCGAATTGGAGAAATCAAATGTCCAGAGCTACCAACGCACCCGCTTCCCGCGAACGTCGTCGCGGACGGCTTGAACTCGCCAAAGGCTTTTATGGCGGACGCTCCAAGCGCTTCCGTACCGCAACCGAGGCCGTCGCACACGCGCAACGTTACGCAACCGTTCACCGCAAGACCCGTAAACGCGATTATCGCTCTCTGTGGATTGTGCGTATCAACGCCGCCGTCCGCGCCGAGGGTATGACCTACTCCCGCTTCATCGAAGGTCTCAACAAGGCCGGAATCAAGCTCAACCGCAAGGTTCTCGCCGATATCGCCGTTTCCGATCCTACCGCTTTCGCCGACCTCATGAAGAAGGCTCGCGAGGCCCTCGCTTAAGGAGATATTTCAGATGAAAAAGGGAATCCACCCCGAATACGGCCCCGCAACCGTTACTTGCTCCTGCGGTAATGTTTTCCATACGAACTCTACCGTCAAGTCCATGACCGTCAACTCTTGCTCCGCTTGCCACCCCTACTACACCGGCAAGAAGACATTCGTTGACACGGAGGGACGGATCGACTCCTTCAAACGCCGCTTCGCCAACTACAAAAAGGCCGGCAAGTAGTCGACAATCGCTCTCCCAACCTCCCAACCGCGGAGAGCACCGGATGCGGTCCCGATGGGGCCGCATCTTTCTTTTTTTCCCCCTCCCCCTCTCTCATTTCTTCGAACCTCCCTACCGCTTTGCACCATGATCGCGAAAGAGAATGTCGAGAAAATCCTGCTCCGCCTCCGCGAAGTCGAACATCTGCTGGCCCTCCCGGAAACATCCGCCGATCAGGGAATATACCGGAAACTCGTCCGCGAACACGCCAACCTGCGTAAACTCGAAGAACGGGCCGCTATCTACTACCGGACGCTCGATACCATCGAAAACGACCGCCAGATGATCGCAGATCCAAACGGAGATCCGGAACTCCTGGAACTCGCGCAACTCGAACTCGCCGAGGCCGAGGAGGCTCTCCCAAAAGCCGAAAAGGCGCTTTCCCTCGCCCTCTTGCCGCCCGATCCCGATGAACACCGCAACGCAATGCTCGAAATCCGGGCCGGCACCGGCGGCGATGAGGCCGCCATTTTCGCCGGCGACCTCTTCCGCATGTATTCGCGTTACGCCGAAATCAAGGGCTGGAAAATCCAAATCCTCTCCTCCGCACCAAGCGAACTCGGCGGATACAAGGAAATCTCGTTTCTCGTGCAGGGCGATGGCGCATTCTACCACCTTCGCTACGAGGGTGGCGGTCACCGCGTCCAGCGCGTCCCAGAAACCGAAGCGCAGGGCCGGATCCATACATCCGCCGCAACCGTCGCCGCATTCCCGGAAGCCGAACCCGAAGACGAACTCGTCATCCGTCCGGAAGACCTCCGGATCGATACTTACCGCTCCGGCGGCGCCGGCGGCCAGCACGTCAATAAAACCGACTCCGCCGTCCGTATCACGCACCTGCCAACCGGCGTCGTCGTCCAGTCCGAAGAGGAACGGTCCCAACACCAAAACAAGGAAAAGTGCATGTCCGTCTTGCGCTCGAAAATCCTCGCGGCGCAACGCGCCTCCGAAGAGGCCAAACTCGGCGCGGAACGAAAGGACATGATCGGCTCCGGCGATCGCTCCGAACGCATCCGGACCTATAATTTCCCGCAAAACCGCCTCACCGATCACCGCATCAATCTTACCCTCTACTCCCTCGATCGCATCATGGAGGGACTTCTGGACGAACTGATCGAAGCCCTGATCTCCCGAAACGAAGATCTTCGCTTGCAAACGCAATTAACCAAAATCGCCGGTCAATCCACCCTCGCCGCTGAATAGCTTTTTCTCCGTCTGGAACTTGTTTTCTAGACAAATGCGCCGGATTTGCTATTCTTTTCCCAAAACGCCAACTTCTTCCGTTCGGCAATCGCCCGACTCCATCCCATGTTGCAGCTTTTCCTCAAAACCTTCGGCCTCGTTTTTCTCGCCGAAATGGGCGACAAAACCCAGCTCTCCGCTCTTGCACTCGCCGCTTCCGCAAAAATGCCCCACGGCAAGCTGCTCGTGTTCGCCGGCTCCGCTCTCGCGCTCGTCTTGACGTCCGCCATCGCCGCCGTCTTCGGCGAGGCAATCTCCAAGTGGATCAATCCGAAATGGGTGCGCATCGCTTCCGGCATCCTCTTCCTCGTTTTCGGCGTGCTCCTTTTGCACGAGGCTTTCCAAACGCCGCCCGGAACACCCCAGGATACTCCTCCCCCCGTTTCCGCGGAATCCGCCTGCAAATAGCCCCCTTCACCCCCACTTTCCCCACCCAACCATGAAGGACTTCCCCTCTTCATGGGTCGATTTCCAAAAGGATGACGCCCACTGTCGCCGCGAACGGAAAAAGGCGCGCGATTTGCAGAAATCCGCTTGGTGGAAAGCAAAACTCCGTGCCGGCATTTGCCATTACTGCGGTAAAAAGTTTCCCCCGGATCAATTGACGATGGATCACGTCATTCCGGTCGCCCGAGGCGGAACTTCTACACCCGGAAATATCGTCCCCGCTTGCCGCGCTTGCAACAAAACGAAAAGCTGCTTGACCCCGGTCGAACAGATTCTCGATCGCCTCGAGCAACAGGATAGAGAAAAAAACGACTCGCCATGAATATCCTTGACTGCGATTTTCTGATTATCGGATCCGGCCTCGCCGGACTCTCCGCCGCACATTATCTCGCGCCGCACGGCAAGGTGGTGGTCGTGACGAAACGCGAAACGCAAGACTGCAACACCAATTTCGCACAGGGCGGCATCTCGTGCGTCACCCTCGCAGATGATTCGTTCGAGAAGCATATCGCCGATACGCTCGACGCCGGCGCCGGGCTCTGCAATGTCGAGGCCGTCCGCGCGATCGTCGAAGACGGCCCTGCCCGCATGGAGGATCTCCGCAAAATGGGACTGCAGTTCGACCAAAACGCCGATGGTTCCCCCAACCTCGGCCGCGAGGGCGGACACTCCATGCGCCGGATTCTCCATGCCGGCGATATCACCGGACGGAATATCGAGAAGACCCTGATCCAGGCGACCGCTCATCAACCGAATATCCGCATTCTCCAATATACGCACGCCATCGATCTGGTCACGACCAAGTCCGCCAACGGCAAAACCTGTTGCATCGGCGTCTATCTGCTCGATTCGAAAACCGGCGAAATCTCCGCCGCACGCGCCCGCAATACCATCCTCGCCACCGGTGGCGCCGGTAAGGTCTACCGATATACGTGCAACCCCGATGTGGCAACCGCCGGAGGCGTCGCCATGGCTTGGCGCGCAGGTGCCGATATCGAGAATATGGAGTTTTTCCAGTTCCACCCGACCTGCCTCTACCACCCCGCCGCCAAAAATTTCCTCATCTCGGAAGCGGTTCGCGGCGAGGGGGCCGAACTCGTCGACGCCAATGGCGTGCCGTTCATGGCTCGCTACGATCGCCGCGGCTCCCTCGCACCACGCGATATCGTCGCCCGCGCAATCGACCACGAGATGAAAACCCGCGGCTTGCCGTGCATGTATCTGGATATCCGCAGCAAGGGAAAGGAATTTCTGACCAAACGCTTCCCGAATATCTACCGCGAATGCCTGCGGTTCGGAATCGATATGGCAACCAATCTCATCCCAATCGTCCCCGCCGCCCATTATTGCTGCGGCGGCGTTAAGGCTTCTGTTGACGGACGAACCAATATCGAGGGGCTCTTTGCCATCGGAGAGGTCGCCTGCACCGGCTTGCACGGCGCAAACCGTCTCGCCTCCAACTCCTTGCTCGAGGCCATCGTCTGCGCCCACAAGTGCGCCAAATGGATCGCCGATAACCCCCGTCCATTCCCGTCCGCCACCATCCCCGATTGGATCTACGGCGACGCGGTTCCTTCCGATGAACTCGTGATCGTGCGCCACAACTGGGACGAAGTGCGGACATGCATGTGGGACTATGTCGGAATTGTCCGGACAAACCATCGCCTCGAACGGGCTTTGCACCGCATCGAAAACCTGCGCCACGAAATCCGCCAGTATTACTTCGATTACTCGGTCACGTCCGAAGTCCTCGAACTGCGAAATATCGCCGATACCGCCTACCTCATCATCAAAAGCGCTCTCCAACGCAAAGAGTCCAGAGGTCTTCATTACACACTCGATTATCCGGATCGCTTGGAGAAAACAGGCGATACCATCCTCTCCGGTTACGTCTTGCCGTAAAAAAGAACACGAGAAAAGACGCACCGGCGAAGCCTGAAAATGAAATTCTCTGCCCCCACTCTTCCAACCTTCCCTTGATTCACCATGAGCAATACGGTTCCCTATCCCCTTCGCAATGCGCTGCCAATCCCGTTGGATACGCTTGCACGATACGCCAAAGGGTGCGAAAAATCCTCCGAAATCGATCCTTCGCTCTACCAGACATACGACGCCAAACGCGGTCTCCGCAATGCCGATGGCTCCGGCGTGCTGGTCGGCCTGACGACCGTTGGCGCCGTCGTCGGATACTCTATCGTCGATCGCGAACTCGTTCCCGTTCCCGGGCGCCTCTTCTACCGCGGAATCGAACTGCACGATCTCGTCAAGGGCTTCCAAACCGAAAAACGCTTCGGCTTCGAGGAAACGATTTTCCTCCTGCTGATGGGCCATCTGCCCAATAAAACCGAATTGCAGGAATTTTTCAATATCCTCGATCAGCAGCGCCCGCTGCCGCCCCATTTCAAGGAAGAGGCGATCCTCGGTATGCCTTCGCCCGACGTCATGAACAAACTCGCCCGTTGCGTCCTCGCTTCCTACGCATTCGACGAGAACCCCGATGACAACTCGATTTCCAATATCCTGCGCCAGTCCATCGGCTTGATTGCCCGCTTCCCGACCTACGCCGTCTACGGCTATCAGGCCAAATCCCACTACTACGGCGGCAAGAGCCTCCACATGCGCATTCCGGATCCCGGTCTCTCGACCGCCGAGCATATCCTCTGCCTCCTCCGCCCCCATGGCGCCTATACCCGGCTCGAAGCGGAACTGCTCGATATCTGCCTCGTCATCCATGCCGAACACGGCGGCGGCAACAACTCGACTTTCACCACACACGTCGTCTCCTCCTCCTATACCGATACCTACTCCGCAATCGCCGCCGCCTGCCTTTCTTTGAAGGGGCCCCGCCACGGCGGCGCCAATCTCCAGGTCATGCGCATGATCGATGATATCAAGGCGCATGTGAAGGACTGGTCAAACGAGGCGGAACTGACCGATTACTTGGCTAAAATCCTCGACAAGAAGGCGTTCGACAAAACGGGCTTGATCTACGGTCTCGGCCACGCCGTCTACAAGGTCTCCGATCCCCGTACCGAAATCCTGCGCGAAAAGGCGTCCCAACTCGCCGCACAAACGCCGGAATACCAAGAGGAATTCAATTTGCTCAACAATATCGCCCGAATCGGCAGCCAACTCCACATGGAGCGCCACCATACCGAATTCCCGCTTCCCCCGAACGTGGATTTCTATTCGGGCTTTGTCTACAAGATGCTCAATATCCCAACCGAGCTCTTTACACCGCTGTTTGCCGTCGGCCGTATCCCTGGTTGGTGCGCCCACCGCCTCGAGGAGTTCAACGGCAACTCGCGCATCATCCGCCCCGCCTACAAGTGCATCAAAAAGCCGACCGCCTACATTCCAATGGATAAGCGGAAATAAAAACGGCTTTTTCGCGAAATGACTCTTCCCCAAGAAGCCGAATTTCCCCCGGCACCGTTCCAGACGAGCCTCTTCCGGTCTCTTCTGGAACGGCGCAATTCTTCGCCCGCCCCAGAAACCCCCGCCCGCCCCGTCGTCGTCTCGGCTCCAATGGCCGAAATGACCGATGCCGCATACCGCGTCCTCGCTTTCGAACAGGGCGCCGATGCCTGCTGGACCGAAATGGTCTCCGCAGCCGGTCTCGTTCACGACTCGCCCAACACCCCGCCTCTCCTCGATATCCTTCCCGAAGAGGCTGGCAAGCCCGTCATCGTCCAACTCTACGGCTCCAACCCGTACGAAATGGCGGAAGCCGTTCGCCGCGTGTCCGGCCTCGGCCGCTTCGCCGCAATCGATATCAACGCCGGTTGCCCCGCCCCAAAGGTGGTTCGCTGCGGTGGCGGTTCGGCCCTCCTCCGGGATCTGCCCCTCTACGGCCGTATCATCGACGCCGCCGTCTCAGCAACCCACCTCCCTGTCACCGTAAAGACGCGCATCGGCCTCTCGCCGGAATCCCATTGCGAAGCCGAAATCGCGAAAATCGCCGAAGAGAACGGCGTCGCCTTGATCACCATCCACGGCCGCTACGCTTCCGCATTCCACTCCGGCCCGCTCAATCTCCAAGCGCTCGCCGCCGCGCGCAATGCGGTAAAAATCCCCGTTCTCGTTAACGGCGGGATCGACTCACCCTCCGCCGCACGCCAAATCCTCCGCGATACGAACGCCGATGGCGTCATGCTCGCACGAGCCGCCATCGGAAACCCGACTCTTTTCCGGCGGACGATCGCCGCCATCGAAAATCCCGGTTTCGTCGATATCCCGCCGTCCGCCAGCCTCCAACGCGCCCTCTTTCTCCACCACCTCGATGTCGAATGGCGCCTGAAATCGGTCCAAAAACAACCCAATCCGGAATACGCGGTCTTGCTGGCTTTCCGGCGTTTTCTCTTCCTCTACTTCCGCGGTCTTCCGGGCGCCGCCGCCTTGCGCCGCCGTCTCAATGCACTTGAATCGCTCGAGGCCGTCCGCCAGACCGTGCAAGCCCTGTTTTAGGGCTTGCACGGCCGCCCCTTATCGCCCGAGGGCGTACGCCACCAACTCTTCCGTATGCGCAAAGGCAAGCCCAATCCTCGTGTCGGCAGCGCCATAGTAAATCGCCAGCTTGCCATCCGGCCCTTGCAGCACGGCACACGGAAAGGTCACGTTCGGAACCATGCCCGTCGTCTCATACGCCTTCTCCGGACCGAAAATCGCCCCTTTTCCCCGTGCTCTGACTTTCCAGGGCTCTTCCAAATCGAGCAATGCCACACCAATGCGGTACACATAGCCGTTGCATGTGTTGCAGACGCCATGGTAGAGCAAGAGCCATCCCTCGCTTGTCTCAATCGGCGCCGGGCCCGGCCCGATCTTCAGTCCTTGCCACCATGTCGGCCCTTTGCTCATGACATGCCGATGATGTCCCCAAAAGGTCAGGTCCGGACTCTCGCTGTAGAAAATATCGCCAAACGGCGTATGTCCCGTGTCGCTCGGTCGGCTTAGCATCGCATACCGTCCACGAATCTTGCGTGGAAACAAAACGCCATTGCGGTTATACGGCAAAAAGACATTTTCCAGCGGGTTGAAGGTCTCAAAATCCTTCGTCTCGGCTAGTCCGATCGTCGGCCCATGATACCCGTTGCACCAACAAATCAAAAAACGGTCTTCTCCTTCCATCGGAATCACACGCGGATCGTACGCATACTCGTGAATGCCGATCGCGTCATCTTCCCCTTTCAGATTCAGCGGCACCGTATCGAAATTCCAGCGGATGCCGTCTTCGCTGAATCCCCGGAACAACGCCGGCATCCCATCGCTCTGGTCGCCGCGAAAGACACCGGCGAATTTTCCCTTCCACGGCACAACCGCACTGTTGTAGATTCCCTGTACGCCGGGAATGGGACGATAGTCCGTGAGCGGATTGCCGTCAAACCGCCAAATGAGTTCGGAAGAATCGCTTGCCCGATCCTGCCATGGAATGGATGTGTTGGTCGTCATTGCTTTCTCCTGATGATCGAATTGCAAAAATCGTTTTCCGCCGGAAATTCCGTTTATTTGGACGGCGGATTGTGCGAGCCGACCGGCGCGTCCGCCGCCGGAGCCCCCGGCTTGGCATATAGCTTGTGGTACATCGCCGCAGAACGCGGAAACTTCGTGGCCCGGTTCGGTTGCGTAATCAACTGATGGTCGCCGTCCGGCGCGCCAACATCGAAATAGCACTCGAACAACACATTGTTCCGTCCATCGTTCATGAACCGGACCATCTCTTCGATGAAATGCGGATTGTCGCCGCCGCCATGCCCGTCGGCACGCTCGCAGACGCCCCATTCGGGAATCGCCAGCGGCTTTCCATGCTTCTTCGCAAAACGGACCCACTGCGGCAACCCTTTCTCCGGATGGAAGGTCTTGATTTCCAAAGTCTTGCGCTGACGCCGCTCGCGCTCCTTTTCCGTCGCATCGGCCGGTATCGGATAAGTGTCCTTCATCCACGATTGATCGTAGACATCCATCCCGATCGAATCTACGTAATCGTCGCCCGGCCACGCCTTCTCCGGATCGTACGGCCACCACGGCTCCAACGCCGGATTCCAGCAAAAATGGAACCGCTGCCCGGGAACCGAGCGCATCGTTTTCACAACCTCGCGGAAAAAGCCCGCAAACGCCTCCGCCTCCGCTTCCGTTTGCGCCCGGAATGTGTACCACCCGCCATTGAACTCCCACCCGGGACGCAAAACAACGTCCGCCAAACCCCATTTTACGAGATTTTCTCCCAACATGCGGAAATGCTCATTGTAAAGCCCCTCCGCACCTTTCGCCAAACTCACCGGAACGCCTTTTCCCGGCCCCTGCTTTGGCCCGCTCCTGTCCCACGGCCCCGGCAACAACGGCACGCTCAAGACCAGTCTGCGCCCCGGAACACGCGAAACCCAATTGCTCCACGTCCCCAACTGCCACGCTTCTCCGCGAATCTTGTCCCATCCCTCATTCGGCATGAAATCTTCCGCCCAAATGGCATCGCCGCCTAGCCATTTCTCATACAGGTCATACAGCCCTTTGACACAGCCATTTTGCCCCCACCGATAAACCGCTTTGTGCGGAACCGCCCGCCCCGCCTCCGCGCCATGCACCGCACAGACAAACAACAACAGACAGATGAAGTGGAAAACGTTTTTTTTCATCTCAATGAATCCTCGTTCTTTTTGATTTATGCAATTCTACCCGACTACTCTGCCTTTTCCAATCTGGAAATAAATCAGAATGTATACATTTATTTCATTCTTCTTTTCCCACACTGCGCCCACCGGCCGCCGGGCCTCCCGGGTTTTGCCGGGCGCAGGCCTCTGCGCCCACCATCCTTGCAACAAATTCCCTTTTTTCCAATATCCACAAACCAATCGTGTATGATAGAATGCCAAATGAAGAACAAATGCGAGAACCCTTCCCGCCCCGTCCCCCCCCTTTCCATCGCGATTATCCTTATTGTATTCAGCTAGAATTATGGACTCCTCTCCAATCAGGATTGCCGTCATCGGTTGCGGCGTCATCGGTCCGCTCCATGCCGTTTGCTATCAGCATAGCCCACATGCTCGCTTGGATATGGTCTGCGACCTTGTCGAAGAACGTGCGAAAAATACCGCCGAAAAGTATGGTGTTCCACATTGGACCGCCAACCCCTCAGAGGTCTTCGCGAATCCCGATATCGACGCCGTTTCCATCTGCACCGATCACGCTTCCCACGCCGCGCTCGCTTGCGCCGCACTCGCCGCCGGAAAACACGTTCTGTGCGAAAAATGCCTCGGACACAACCAGTCCGATGTCGATCAAATGCTCGCCGCCGCTGCCGCCCATCCGGAATTGGTTGCGGAAGGCGTCTTTCAGCACCGGTTTGATCCTCTCCCCAGAGCTTTTTATGACATCACCCAGGAAGGATTGCTCGGAAAACTGCTCTCCGTCAGCGGCTTCCACAATTGCTACCGGTCCAGACAATACTACGAAAACGACAATTGGCGCGGAACAATCGACGGAGAAGGCGGTGGCGTGCTCATCAACCAAAGCATCCATTTCCTCGATCTTCTCCTTTGGATCGGAGGCGCCCCCGTCGGCGTCCATGGTTATGCGGCCAATCTCGCCCACCAGAAAATCATCGAAACCGAAGATACCGCCGCTCTCTCCATGCGCTTGGAATCCGGTGCACTGGCTTCCCTGCTCTGCACAAATGCAAGCCACCTGAACTGGTTCTATCGCCTCTCTTTCACCGGAACCGAAGGCTTCCTCGAACTGCGCGACAACACCTTGACACAATGCCAATTCAAGGATCCGGATCGCCAAAATGCCGTCCAACAACGCCTCGAAAAAGCCCTCTCGACCGAGGATATCGCAAAAGGAAAAGACTACTACGGAACCGGTCATCAAGCGCAAATCGATGATTTCGTCAACGCCGTCTACAACAAGACCGCCCCCTTCATCCCATTCGCGTCCGCCGCAAAGACCGCAAATGCCGTCTTCGCTCTCTACGCAGATTCCAAACGCTGATTCTCCCGACCGAAAACCGGTCCGGGAATGCGTAAAGGAAAGCATCGCAAAAAACAAGTTCGTACACAAAAAAAGCCGCCCCGTTTCCGGGACGGCTTTTTCGCTTGTTCAATAGCGTCAATTGAGCTTTACTTCTTCTTGCCGGCCTTCTTGCAGCACTTCTTCGCGGCAGGCTTGGCAGCCGCCTTCACGGCCGCCTTCTTGCAGCACTTCTTCGCGGCAGGCTTTTTGCCGACAGGACAAGCAACGCCGGCCAGTTTCGCATACAGACAAAGGAGCTCTTCCTCCGTCACATCGCGCGGATTGCCCGGACGGCAAGCATCAACGAAGGCCGAATGAGCCAAGAACGCAAGATCCTCCTCTTTCGCAATCAAATGCAAATCGGCAGGAATGCCGACATCGGCTCCCAACTTGGAAACCGCATCGCAAGCCGCCTCGATGGCTTTTTTGCCGGTCAACTTCTCCGCATCCTTGACCCCCATCGCCTTGGCGATTTCGCGGTACCGGACATCGGAGCCCTTGACGGTCGAATTGAAGCGCATGACATGCGGCAGCAAAATCGCGCAGGCTACGCCATGCGGCGTGTCATAATACGCAGAAAGCGGATGGGCCATTGCATGGGCAATTCCCAATCCGACATTCGAAAAGCCCATGCCGGCAATGTACTGGGCAAGGCCCATCTTCTCCCGGGCGGCTTTGTCGCCCTTCACGCTCTTGCGGAGATTCGCTCCAATCAGTTCAATCGCCTTGAGGTGGAACATATCCGTCATTTCCCAAGCCGCCTTCGTCGTGTAGCCCTCAATCGCATGGGTGAGCGCATCCATGCCGGTCGCCGCACAAAGCTTTCCGGGCATCGATAGCATCATGTTGGGATCGACTACGGCAACCGCCGGAATGTCGTGCGGATCGACGCATACGAACTTGCGGTTCTTCTCGCGATCTGTAATCACATAGTTGATGGTGACTTCCGCCGCCGTTCCGGCTGTCGTCGGCACCGCAATCGTATAAACCGCCGGATTCTTGGTCGGCGCAACCCCTTCCAACGAACGGACATCCGCAAATTCCGGATTGTTCACAATGATGCCAATCGCCTTCGCCGTGTCCATCGAAGAGCCGCCGCCAATCGCAATAATGCAGTCGGCTTTCGCTTTCTTGAACGCCTTTACGCCGGCTTGGACATTCTCAATCGTCGGATTCGGCTTGATTTCCGTGAAAAGCGAATACTTCACTTTCGCCTTGTCCAAAACATCCGTCACCTTGCCGGTAACACCGAATTTGACCAAATCCGGATCGGAGGCGACAAATGCCTTCTTGCAGCCTTTGGCACGGACAAGTCCCGGAATTTCTGAAATTGCGTCAGCCCCATGATAGGAGCACTGGTTGAGAACAATACGATTAGCCATAACAGGAGAATCTCCTAATTGTTGAAAAATGAAAAGCGTTTCGCTTTCCGCTCACTATACAAAAACAATTTCTCTTCTGCAATACCTTTTCGGTTGTATTCCCTTCTCCTCCCCCTCCCGCACACGCCGGGCGTTGTACCGCCGCAGTTTACTGCCTGTGGCGGCTCGCCA
>JBJEVW010000004.1:21013-25652 GCA_051884735.1 Kiritimatiellia bacterium
ACACGCCGGGCGTTGTACCGCCGCAGTTTACTGCCTGTGGCGGCTCGCCACCCGCACACGCCGGGCGTTGTACCGCCGCAGTTTACTGCCTGTGGCGGCTCGCCACCCGCGCACGCTGGGCGTTGTACCGCCGCAGTTTACTGCCCGTGGCGGCTCGCCACCCGCACCCCATTCTCGCCTCATCACGCGCGCGCGCACACGGGTGCGCTTGTGTAAAAACCTCCGCTTGTGCTACACTTGCACTATGCAATCCACTGAGCAAAATACCCCTGCCGGAAATCCCGGGAAAAAGTTCAAGAATTCTTTTTCCCAACGGACTCTCACACCGACCGAACGCTTTGAAATGATGCTGCCTCTCCGATTGGAGCTGGCAGCCATCTTGCATCACCTTCAGCGCCTTCCATCCTCTGGACAACTGTCGCAAATGACATTGCTGGATATCGGGATGCCGAATCCCGTTATGTCCGAGGTGCTGCGTAAACACGGCGGCAATTGGTGCACCGTTGCACGCTCCCCCGCTTTCGCTCAGGAGGCCGCCGATTATTTGGGCTCCGATGTGGCTTGCTTGGGTGGCGATGGAACCATTCCCTACGAAAATGGCGTTTTCGATGTCGTGATCGTCGCGCTGGATATCCTTGTCGCCGTCTCCGATCAGCTCGCTTTCATCAAAGAATGCAACCGCGTCCTGAAAAGCTCCGGCATGCTCATCATCTCCGCCCAGGCAAAGCGGGCTCTCTCGATCGGCGATTTCATCCGGAACCGCCGTTGGAACAATCCGCACAGCCCATACGCCGCAACCTACACGGAAACATCCCTCTATAGCACCATCAAAAACGGATTCGATATTCAGGACGTCAACTCTTTCTCCCGATTCTGGGTTGATCTCGTCCGAATCCGGGAGGCACGGCTCGTGGAACAAGGCCACACGCCGGACGAAGTCGCCCTTCGCCTCCGTACGCTCTATCGCATCGCCCATGCGCTCGATCGCTTCGATCTCCTGCAACGCGGCCATGTCGTTATCCTTTCGGCTCGCCGGAGACGCTGGTCCGCCCGCGTCATGCCCGTCTTGGGCGATGGCCGTACCCTTTCCGAAGCTGTTCTCTTCAGACCGCCGGCCTAACCGCAGTACGCCCCTCCCCTCCGCTTGGCGCCTTTTCCGGCTGTACAGCTGACCATGAAACGCTTCCTTCGCTTTTTGCTTAAGTCCATTCTCTTCTGGATCGTCGTCATCCCTGTCTTTTTGCTTGTCCGGGCACGCTTCCTTCCCGAAGTGGAAATCCCAATTTTGCAATATGCACAAATTACCGCAAAAACCGACGGCGGAAATGCCGTCTCCGTCGATACTTTCGAACGGCACCTAGTCTACCTGTGCAACGATTCCCGCTGCGAAACCATCCGGCCAAACCGCTTGCGACAGTATCAGCTCTGGGGACGCCCCCTCCCGGCCTATCCCCTGATCATCACCATCGACACCCCGTCGCGCGATTTGCCCGAACTCATCGAACCAATCCTGGAACAATTCGGATATACGGCTATCATCGCACTCCCGACCGCGTTCATCGCAGATACGCCCGCCAACCGCCGCTCCCTCAACGGCGTTCCCCTTTTGACATGGTCGGAAATTCGCGAAGCCGAAGCACGCGGCATCCTTTCTTTCGCGACCGCTACCCGTAACAATTCCCTTCTTTCTATTCACGAAAATCCGTTCAATGAAATTCGCGCCGGACGCACCGATTACCGCCACGCTCTCGGAAAAAAGAACGATGTCTTGATCTTCCCCAAAGAAGAGGCGTCCCCTTCCTTGCAACAGGCCGCCCGCCGCGCAAAAATCAAAGTCGGATTCGATTGCCGGAACGCGATTGCAACCGTTGGTCCCGATACCGATCTCTCCGCCCTTCCACGCGTATTCGTCCGCGGGGGCTCCCATACCTTCCGCATCCACCTTCTCCAAAATTCGGCCGATCCCGACTTCTTCGGCGAACTGAGCGTCGTCCACGAGAGCGGTTCCCCAATGCCCGCCAGCATTCGCGGCTACCGCCAAACCGACTACAAGCCGTTCGTCGCATTGGACGTCGATCGACTGGCGAACCATACCGAATACCGCCTGCCCGTCCCCGATGCTCTCGAGCTCCCTTTCTTGGTCTTTGTCTTCGATGAGTTCCGCGTCATCCCCTATTTCTCCGTTTCTCTCGGTCGAGGCGATGTGATCCGCGACAAAAACTACCGGAAGCCTCTTTTCAAGGACGATGGATCGTTCGACCGGATTCTCCGGGAAACAGACGAAATCTTGCCGTCCGTCGCCCCCGATCCCGTAACCGCGGAAACGACCACAGAATGATGGCGCTACTTCTCTACCCCTTCCTGGCTTCCGTTCTGGTTGCAGTCGTTTGCGGCATCATGGGCCCTCTCACCCTTTTGCGCCATAATACCTACGCGGCCGGAGCCATTTCCCACGCCTGTTTTGCAGGTCTCGGCGCCGCCCAATACTGCACTGTCGTCTTCGGTCTCGCTTGGCTCTCGCCCATGACGGGGGCACTACTCGTCGCCGTTGCTACCGCCCTTTTTCTCGCCGCCCGCCGCAACACCCTCTCCGGAAAAACCGCGGTGGCCGATTCTTCCGATTCCGCTCTTTCCGCCGTCTGGGCCGTCGGAATGGCCATCGGCCTCCTTTTCCTGTCCGCCACCCCCGGCTATCAATCCGATCTCATTAACTACCTCTTCGGCTCCATCTTGCTTGTTACGCCGGATATCCTCGCGGCAATGGCTCTACTCGCCTCGCTCATCCCCATCGTCGTTTTTCTCTTCCGGCGCGGCATTCTTTCCGTTTCGTTCAACGCAGAAGCCGCAGCCCTCCGCGGTGAAGCAACCGCTTTCTACGAACGCGTGATCTCCATCTTGACCGCCTTGACGGTCGTGCTGCTTGTCCGCACCGTCGGCATCATCCTCGTGATTGCCTTATTGACGCTCCCCGCTCTCGCCGCCCGACAAATCGCCAAACGCTTGTCCGCAATCGTCCGCCTTTCCTTCGTTTTTTCCCTCCTATCCCTTTTCGCAGGTCTCGCCCTCTCGTGGTACGTTGACATCCAGCCCGCCGCTCCAACAGTTCTCGTTGCCGGCGTCATCGCCCTCTTGGCACGTCTCTATTCCGCTTGCCGGCAGAAATACGCCTGCCCGTGCCACCATGCCCACCCCCATCCGGAGCCGCCCCGAAAATGAAATGGTTCCTGCTCTCTCTTGCGTTCATTTGCCTGATCGTCGTCTTTTTTTGCCTCCCCTTCGGAAATCGCGATAAACGGCAAATCCAACGGGTCTTCCGCACCGTCGAATCACAACTCGAAAAATCCGGCGAGGAAACCTTGATCGTCGCCCATCGAAAGGCCGCCGCTCTCGCCGGTCTCATCGCCCCCGGCTGCATCGTCACCGCCCCGGAAGCCGGAATCCACCGCGTCCTGCAAAACGGCGATTCCTGCCTTCGCGAGATCCTCTTGGCGCGCCAAATGCTCTCCTCCGCCAGCCTCTCTTTCAACGATCTGCAAATCTCCGTTTCCGATGGCTCCACCGCCCTCGTCTCCGGCGACGTCTCCCTCCTCGGCAACTCCTCCGCGTATGATTTCCGGACGCTGGAGGCCCGCGAAATGGTCGCCCGTCTCCAAAAGGATTCCGACGGAAAATGGCGCTTTACGTCCGTCGCAATCCGTCCCATTCTTGTCAAATAACCGTTCATGAAAATCCGCCGGATTTTACCCCCGCTCCTCTTCCTTCTTGGATGCTGCTCCGTTCGCGCCAACGAAGTTCTCCAGACCATTTGGCTCGGTCCGCAAGATTCCGGCCGCGTCATCCAAGGCCGGACGTTTACCGGCTATACCACTCTCCCCGCCTCTCTCTTCGTCCCCGCCACCGCCCCCGCCCTTCCGCCCGCCGCTGGAATCTGGGTTGCCGATCTTCCCGTCGATACGCCCCTTCCCCCTCCCGGCGGCTTTCGACGCGATAACCGGAATAGTGCCGCGCTTCCCGTCGTCTTCAGCATAAACGCCAACGGCTCCACGACCCAACTGCTCCCCGCCGCTTGGCCCGATTTCTCCCTCCCTGCCGCCCCCTTCCGCCTCGCCTCCGCCGCCGACGCCTCCACGCCGCTCGTGCACCCCCCCGAAGATGCACCGGTCGAACAATGGCGCAACGCCCCCGATCTGAGCTTGCAAGGCTTCTGGCGCTACTCCTGGAGCGACTCCCGGGTCTCCGCCTCCGTGCACCCCTCCGAACGCCTCCTCGCCATCCACGAAACCCCCGCATACGGTCTCGGCAAAACCAATCTGTGCCGCGCCGTAAACGTCCTTTCCGGCCTCGCTCGCCCCAATCGCTACTGCCTCGACCGCGCCGCACGGAAACTCTTCCTCATCCCGCCGGAAACCTCTCTCCCGGATTCCAAACCCGTCGCCTTCGGAATCGCTACCCGCCCCGGCGTCTGCATGGAAATCCACTACGCCACCAACCTGACGCTCCGGAATGTCTCCTTCCGCGGCATTCGCGGTACCGCCCTCAAGGCACACCATTGCCCCGGACTGCGCCTCATCGACTGCACCTTCTCCGAAATCGGAGGCTCTTCCGCAATCGAACTCGTGGATTGCCCCGGCCTCCTCAT
>JBJEVW010000005.1:0-1533 GCA_051884735.1 Kiritimatiellia bacterium
AAAAAGTGTAGTTTTCTTCCGCCCGCGGTGGCTCACCGCCTTTGTGTTCCTATCCCTTCAGCGTAATGGTCTTTGTGTTTCTTTGTGTTCTTTTTCGCGCGTCTTGGCTTTGTGGCTTGGCTTCGCGCGGCATGACGGCGCGATGGGGACATCGCGCCCTACCGCAACGGGTATGCGCGGTGCTCGGCTTGGTTTTTGTCTGGAAAATCGGGATAAAAACGATTGTAAGATATTGAAAATTCGAATTTTATCAACAAATGTTGACGGGGGGGGTAAGGTGTATTCTTCTAAGCAAATGACCCCGAAAAAAAAGATTTTTGAGGGGCGCCCCCCCCCAAAAAAAAAAAATAATAATTTTCTTGCGCCATATTTTGGTCTCGTGCAACGAGTATAGCGTAGGAGCCTTCCAAAAATTCGGAATTCCGGTTTCAAAATCACCCTCCATTGTTCGAACAATAGCACAAAAGGTAACGAAACAGACATAAAACCGGCGCACTGCCGTCGATATCGTATGGCAGTGTTTTTACAACAATAAACGCATCGAGCTTGGATTATGAAAATCTGTCCCAACTGCAACAAAACGAATGCGCCGACCGCCAAATTCTGCGGCGGTTGCGGCATGTCTCTTGAAAATGTCCAGAATATCGAATCTGTTGCTCCATCGGCAGCGCAATCGACCGCACTTTTGCCGCCATCATTGGTCTCGGTCATTCGGGAGGCAACTTCCCCCACCACGCGAACTCTGTTGCTGATAGCACTGATTTCTATTGCCGTTTTCAATGTGGTTGAGCTTTGCACAGATATCGCCTTCAGACGACCTTTTTTCTTCAGACGACCTTTTTTCTCTGATATAGGAGCCCTTTTGGGTAATGTCGGTGCTGCCGGTTTTTCTATTGGATGTCTGTTCAAATCCAAGACTGCGGCGAAGGTTTTTGTCGTTGTTGGTGCGTGTGCTCTGTTGTTTTCAGCCGTACAGATAGTACAGGTACAGAGGGATTGGAGATGGCTATGTTATTTTCTACCAGAGTGTATGGCCGCAATCGGTATGGAACTTTTTAAGTGGGTGGCCATTCCATATGCGATTGCCATTCTTGACAACAAACAAAATTCACGGACGACTTGACGATTATTTACTCAATTCCATCTCTAAAATCCTACGCCATGAAATTCTGCACCAACTGCGGGAAGGAGAATGCGCCGACCGCCAAATTCTGCTCCAATTGCGGTACAAAGCTTGAAAATGACCAAAATGTCGAATCAATTCCACCTTCGGATGCGGTTACGGATGCTTTGCCCAATCCGGCAACGGTTTCTCGATTTTCCAACCTCAAAGCAACCTTCTTGCATGCCGGTCGTTTGAGAAGTTCCATCCGGATTCGTTTCTTGGCCATTGCCGTGGTCGTTTGCGCGATCGTTGGACTCGGATTGATGACCATTTCCAAAACAACAGCATCTCCTTTCATGAAGGATATGGTGCGGATTCCCGGGAGGGATTTCATGATGGGACGGACGGAAGTCACGCAAGCGCAATGG
>JBJEVW010000006.1:0-1530 GCA_051884735.1 Kiritimatiellia bacterium
TTATAGGGGGTAAACTACTACTAAAACCAAGTTTACTTCTGGAAGCCACAGGATTTTTTTCTTGGATGAGGGTGCTGCAATTCCACAGTTGCCCAAAACCGGGACTTCCCTTATAATTCGGCAAAAGCACGCGCAACAAGCGTCGACTTTTCTAATTAAACCATGCGCTTCTTTTCGGTCTTTTCCCTCTCTCTATCTCTTGTACTTTTGCTGACAGGTTGCTTTGATCGTCAAACCGTCAGGCAAGAGGTTGTTGCCACTTCGTTCGATACGCCCGCGAAACAGGACGTCACCTTTCTGAATCTATGCCTTCCGGATGGCCAAAAAGGAATCGCTTCTCCGATCTTCCCGGAATCCCTGGCAGACTTCCCATCCCTCCAACGGATTTCCTTGCGGAATCAAGCCGGTCTCACCTCCCTTCCGCCTGCCGTCACAACGGCCACCGCTCTCATCGAGCTCGATCTTTCCTACACCGGCGTGATTCCCCTTCCGGAATCCCTTTCAGCCCTCTCCAACCTCCGGAACCTTTATCTGAGCGGCATCGGCTACAAAACCCTCCCGCACAATCTTCCCGTCCTTCCCGCACTGCGCTATCTCAATCTGGATCGCAATGCGCTTGAGACTCTTCCCGACTCCATTGGACAATTCTCCGCTCTCCGTTGGGTGCGCCTCAATGAAAACAAACTCACAGGCCTCCCCGCTTCCGCCGCCAATTGGAAGGACATTCGCCGGCTCTATCTTCGCGGAAATCAATTGACCCAATTTCCCAAGGTCATTCTCGAAATGTCTTCCTTGGAACAATTGGATCTCGGCGACAACGATATCGAAAGCCTCCCCGAAGAACTTTGCACCAAATTGCCAAACTTGAACCGGATTGACTTGGATGGCAACAAGCGCCTCGCGAAACTCCCGGAAGCATTCGGCAAAATGCCCGCCCTCACCCATGCCTTCTTGTCCGGAACCGCCGTCGCCGCGGACACCAATGAAATTGCACGGCTCCGCCGCGATGCCCCCAATCCCGTTCGTTTCTTTATCGCTTTTTGATTCTTTTCGGCTTTTTGTTGCCCTTTTTCTTTTCAATCGCTACAATTGCCAGGCGTTTACCCCAGTAGCTCAGTTGGACAGAGCAGCTGCCTTCTAAGCAGCGGGTCGCAGGTTCGAACCCTGTCTGGGGTACCACGAAAAATCGCATTAATAAACATTTCTCGTAGAATCAAACGAGTTTTTGACGCTGCAAACCTCCGTTTTTATGACAATTTTTATGACAAATTGGTTGTCATAACGGCTTTTTTTCATGTATCCTTGCAGGCAAAAAGCGAGGATTCTATGAAGGAGAAATTACCAGGTTCGATTTGGATAAACGGAGGATGGTGGAACTGGCGAGTTACACCACCTGGCAAGACGGTCCGAAAAATTTCAAGCTCGTCAAACCTAGTGTACTGTTCTCAAATTAACCAACCCTTGAACTGTCCCTAGATGCCGTTGTGTCATGCGGTGCCAGTCCGAGCTTGGTTCGCGCCCGGTTGATCT
>JBJEVW010000007.1:0-6202 GCA_051884735.1 Kiritimatiellia bacterium
TGTCCCAAAGATTAGCAAGATTGATTTTTGGGTTTCGATGGTTGCGGGGATTTTAACCACAAAGAACACAAAGAGGGGCGCAAAGGGAGTTTTGAGAGGCGAGCCGCCACGGGCGATTATCGCGCCCACCGCAACGGGTATGCGCGGTGCGCGGGTTGGCGGCGCGATGAGGACATCGCGCCCTACCGCAACGGGACACGGGCGTGTGGCGCGGCGGGACGCGGGTATGCGCGGTGCACGGGTTGACGGCACGAGTCGGGAGTCCCGAGTGGCGAGCCGCCACCGGCGATTATCTTGGGTGCGCGTTTTTTAACCACAAAGGAACACAAAGAACGTTTGGGCGGGAAGGATAGGAACACAAAGGCCAAGGAAGCGGGAAGCGGGCAATGCCGCTGGCAGGCGGTGAGCCACCATGGGAAGAAAGCCACAAAGAGCGATGGGACGGGATGGATAGGAACACAAAGAGCGTTTGAGCGGGTTGTATAGAAACACAAAGGGCGGGAGTCCCGAGAGGCGGCTCGCCACTCGGGACTCCCGGCCTTTGTGGTCTTTGTGGTTCCCGGCCTACGGCAAGCGGACGATTGACACGGAAGAAGTGAGCGTGCGGTATGAATCGATTCATTCATCTTTTAATTATACAATGAAACCGGTATTTGTAAACCTCGATTTTCCAATTCTTTTTCTTGTTTTTTGTTTTTTATGGAAATGAAGCCGAAAAATAGACTTGCCAAAAAAAGGCGAGAAAGGGTACTATGGCAACAGCGATATCCTTTCGAGAAAAGCAACCGGAACGCTTTTCTGCCGATTGTGCACTTTTTCACTTGCCAGGAGCTTGTTTTGCCATGTTTGGTTTATTAGCCGCCATCACGATTTTTTCTAACGATCCCATTCCATCCTATTCTTCGATTCCAAAAGAGGAACTTTATCCGAAAGGCGCGAAAATCGTCGTCGCCGAAGACGGATCGCTTATGGTAAACGGCAAGCCGCGCTATTTTCCGGCGACGCAGTGGTATGGGCAAATCGAGTATTCGGGACAGCCCTCCACCAACAACGAAGAGGCGGTGAAATGGTTTTACGAAGGGCTGCCCGATTATGAAAAGCTGCAGCGTCTGGGGCTTGATTGCGGCGGCTTTTACGGGGCGATGGCGTGGATGAAGCGCGTATACCGTCCGTGGTTCCGCGACGAGCGGCGCGACAATGCGAAACTCGGCGAGATGATTGCCGGATTGGGCATGCCGATGTATGTTGACATGACAGCGAGCGAGTGGTCGCATGGTTCGCTCTGGCACTGGGATTGTCCGCTCGATCCGAAGCGCACGGTCGATCCCCCGAAGTGCAAGCGGCCGGGCAAGGACAGTCCGTTCTGCAACCATCCCGAATGCGGGGCGAAGCTCGACACGCCGGGACGGCTCTCGTCGAAAGCGTGGACGCAAGGCCACGCGCATTGGGTTCCGTGGTCGATTGTCTATCCGCAGGGGCGCGACATTTGGCTGAACATGTGGGAAAACATTGCCAAGGATGCGATTGCCATTTCTCCGGTTGACAACAAGCCGTGGTGCTACGAGCTGATGAACGAGCCTTCCTGCTTCGATACGTCCGACTACACCAAGGAAGCGTTTGCCGAAGCGATGCGGAAAAAATACGGCACGATCGAGAAACTCAATGCGGCATGGGCGAAGAGCGCCTCGGGCAAACTGGCGTTCAAGAGCTTCGACGAGTTGCCGGGCGCCTACGAAAATCCGGACAAACCATTGGCGTATCTGGTGGAGTACACGAAATTCATCGAAGAGAATTTCGCGTCGCTTCTTGCGGAGGGCGCGGCGCGCATTCACGCGCTCGATCCCGAGGCCAAAGTGACCTTTCAGCCGTGCACGATCCGCACGCGCGGCATTGATTTGTACCGGACGTTCAAGGGGCTGGACGTGGTCTGTTCGCAAACGGGAGGACGCGGCATTCTGGCGGGTGCCTTGCTCCGCAGCCTGGCGGCGGGCAAGCCGATTGTCGACAACGAAATGTACATCGGCAATACCACCAATTCGATTCGCAGTTCGTATCTCACGCAGTACATCCGCGGCTTCAACGTCTCCTATTCCTTCAAATGGGAAAGCGGCAAGTCCGGCTACTATTTCATGAACCGCAACAACGTGGAACTCGACCGGCTGATTGGTTCGCGCATTGCCAAGCGCGACGTGATGGATGTCAACGAGTTTTTCACACCGCGCAAGCGCGGCATTGCGCCGCAGATGGCCATTCTCTTCTCGAATCCGACGGAGCGGGTGGCCGAATATGGCGTGGATGGCTACAAGTGCTTCGATCAGGCGCAGGCGGTTGCCGAGTTTGAGCACTTGGGCTACGACGTTGTTTTCGAGGAAGAGCTGACCGAGCGACCCGGGCGGCTCGATCCGTACAAAGTTGTTGTCGCCGCCGGCATTTCTGCGATGTATCCAGGAACGTCCGATGTTATCCGGCAATGGACGGAGAAGGGCGGCACGCTTGCGCTGATCAACACCCGCCTCGACGGCAACGAATATGGCGGCAAGGAGCCGAATGCCTTTGCCGGCGCGATGAAGAACGGCGAGACGCTGCCGCTTGGAACCGGGAAAGTCGTTGCGGCCGATCTCGCAAACGACGAATATGCCGCTTTCCTTCTCCGGGTCTGTGCGGCGGAAGGTATCGAGCCGACGTGCACGATGGTTTCGGAAGAAAGCGGAAAAGCGGCAGGCGCGATTGAAGTGCATGTCGCCAAGAAGAACGGAATGTGCGCGTGGGCGATCAATTCCAATGCGGGCGGCGGGCAGCTGGTGCGGTTCAAGCCGTGTGTCCATAGCGAGGCGGCGGAAGAATCGCGCGTGCTCATCCATGTCTGGAATCAGGTCGATTTGGTCGATGGCAAGCCGGTCATGGTGTCCTATCGCCAGAAACTTCTGCCGAACGAGCAGGGCGAGTATTGGCTCTATTTGGTGAATGGCGACGTCCAATTCTATGTCGAGGGAACGGAGAAAGAGCTGATCGCACGGTATCCGGCTGGAAAGGATGTCGTTTGGCTGGAGCCTCTGGCGGCGGAGCGCGCCTACCAAGCCGGGAAGGCGAAGCTGGACGAAGAGATTGCCAAGCGGGTTGTCGAGAAACCGGTCTTCACGGTCGATCCAAACAAATGCACGCCCATCGACTTGCGCAAATTCGTCAACCGCCGGTTCATCGACAAAGTCGCCAAAGACGGTCGCGACGGTTGGGTTGACCAAGGGGCGAAGTTCTCGTTGGAAGATACGCCGTGGGGCATTGTCAATTGCAATGGCGTGCCGATGGATTTCATCCGGTATGACCAGAACGGATATCGCGACTGCCTGGTGATGAAATCCACGAAGCTCGTGGATGCGCCGCCGGACGAAATGCCGTTCCCTACGGAAGTGAAAGGCATCCCGGTCGATTCCAAAGCGAAAAACATTTACTTTCTGCACGCGATTGCGTGGGGTGTTCTCGGTCGCGTCGAAACCGCTTTCACATACGTCTTCAACTACGAAGACGGAAGCAAGGTCGAAGTTCCGTGCCGCAATTTCCACGAAGTGTGGGATTGGTTCTTCGTCGCGACGACCGATGACATGACCAAGAGTCACTGTTTCAAAGGTTGGGCGAACAAACAGAACCGCGGCCTGTACATCTGGCAGTGGCAGAATCCCCATCCCGAAAAGCGCGTAAAGACGATTGATATCATCGCGGGCACCGGGCAGCAGATTCCGCTGATTGTCGCCGCCACGGTCGAAGAGCCGTAATTCCAACTCCGCGAAAACATTTGATCCATGAAAACAATGACAATGGCGAAGCACGGTTTTTCCCTCTCCGTTCTGGCGCTGGCAATCACGTATGGGGGAATTGCGCCTTCCGCCATTGCCGAAGGCGTGGACGTCACGGACAAGCTCGAATACCTGTTCGCGCCGATGGAATCGCGCTACGGCACGTCGACGAATTATCTTTCGTCGCGCGCCGTGCATGCGATGGACTACCTGGACGGGCGTATCTACATCGGCGGCGGCGATTGGGACGCCAATACGGGTCCGGTGCCGATCATCTCGATTCTTCCCGGCGACAAGCCATCGTGGACGAATGAATACAGCGCCGGCGCGGAGCACATCGAGGCATTCAAGAAGTTCTCGGACGGGCGCATCTGGACGCGCTCGACCGATCCGCGCGAAGGCGACGCCCATTACGGCTATTTCTTCGCCAAATATCCGAACGGAGAGTGGACGCGCTGCCCGCTCGGCACGATCGACTGGAATCCCGCGCATTCGCTCAACGGCGCCAATCTGTATACGCACGAATGGGATTTCTGCGACTACAAGGGAAACTTCTATTTCACCGGATTCGGCATTGGCGGTAGCGGCTATTGGCTCAACGGGGACGAGAATTTCACCAACAAAATGTATTCGGTCACCTACAACCAGACCAACGGATACTACCGCTATACGCGCATCACCGCCGAGACGGTCGGAAAGAAGGGAGCCGTATCGTATACGACCGAAGAAGGCCAGAACTATGAGCGCTTTCTGACCTTGATGGCGTTCGACAATGGTTGCATTGCCGTCCCGTACCACTGGTACGAAAGCCGCAAGCCCGAGTTGAACCAGTGCTATTTTTGGCGACTCGACGAGTCGAGCGGCAGATTTTCCCGCGTGGACTGCGACTGGTCGGCCTTTCTCGCTGGACACGAGGCGGTGGACTGGGAACTGGCCGGCGAGAAATACGGCTGGTGGCTGTATTTGCGCCGTGCCACGCCGTACAAAGGCAGGGTATACTACATCGTGACGCCCGGCATTTCGATGAATGCGCCGATCGGCTTTTTCTCGGCGGCGATGGATGAAAGCGGCAACGTTTCATCGAAACGCCACGCATTCGAAGACGGCAAGGCGCATGTGATCGATATCGCCGTCGTGGGCGGGGCGATGTACGTCATGACGGTGCGCTACGAGGCGGCCGATTCGATTGTTCACGGCATTTGGAAAACGCTCGACGGCGAAAACTTTACGAAACTGGCCGCCTTTGCGACCGACCAGTACGTCGAATCGTTCACCTACGCCAAGGGCTGTTTCTACCTCGGCTACGGCTATGCCAAGCTGGGAAGCGTCGGTTTCTCCGCATCGAGTCCGGAGACGGACAAAGCCGGGCAGATCTGGCGTTTTTCGCTGCCGCAGGACGATGACGACGGCTCGAATGACGGGCGGGACTTTTCGAATGCGCCGTGGTATTGGCAGGAGCTTGGCGTCATCGGGATGATTGAGCGCGGCATCACCGGCAAGGGCGTAAAGGTAGGTATCGTTGATTCCGGTTGCCAGAATATCGTCGAGGACGGCGTCACCCACATGGCGATTGACCATCATGGCGGCAATACGTCGGCCTCTGCCGCCCACGGCATTCAGGTGTGCTCGATCGTCAAGTCCGACCGCTTCGGCATTGCGCCGGACGCAGAGCTGTACGCCTACAACGGCAGCGGATTCGTCGATGACATCAACGGGCTCTGGTGGTGCTTCACGAACGGCTGCCGGGTCCTCAACTTCAGCGGCGGTTATACGCCGTTCGATTACACCGACGATGAGCTCGCGTGGGCCCGGGAGCAAATTCAGGCGCTCCTCGATCAAGGCGCGATTCTCATCGCCTCGGGCGGCAATGCGCCGAACGAGACGCTGACCTTTCCGCAGGATATGGATGGCGTCATCAACATTGCCGGCTTGACGCACGACCGCTCTTCCGCCAATCTCAACGACAACTGGGCGAAGGATTTCGCCGCATTCGGACAAGACGTACCCCTCTACACAAGCTCAAGCGGAGCCGTCGGTACGAATAGCGGAACCTCCTTTGCCGCACCGATGGTCAGTGCCATCTGCGCGCTTTATCTGCAGCAGAATCCTGCGCTCACGCGCGACGAACTGTACGAGATTCTCAAATCCACGGCGGTGCGGCTCGAAGATGACCGGTCGAGGGTTTCGGGCTGGGGACTCGTCCAGACGGCGTTGATTCCGTCCGGCTACAAGACTCAGGCGCAGATCGACGAGGAAAAAGCCGCGTGGGTGAAAGCGGAAAAATTCGTGCTCGATTTGACCGGTCCTGTCTGGAACGAAGAAAAAGGCTGGTATGAAATCAAGGTTTATCCCGGTGAGTCGGTGACGCTCAAGTGTCACCTCGAGCCGGCCACGGCCACAGATACGAACAT
>JBJEVW010000008.1:0-1519 GCA_051884735.1 Kiritimatiellia bacterium
GTCCCGTTGCGGTAGGGCGCGATGTCCTCATCGCGCCGCCCAGCGCACGCGCCGCTAAAACCGAGCACCGCGCATACGCGGGTTTATTTGTTTCCCGCAGAGAGTGGCGAGCCGAGACGGACAATGCGCGGGCGTAATGGCGCGGTGCACAAGGGACACGGAAACGAGGCACGGGCAGGCAAGCACCTTGCCGCCACCCGTCCCATTGCACCCGCCAACCCGCCTTCGCCAAGGCCTACTTCCAGCCCCGTTCCGCGACAAAAGAGCGGGCGCCTTCATCGCCGGCCTTTGCCGCCAAAAGACACAGTTCGCGGGCATGCTCCCGATCGGCTTTCCGGGGCGATTCGAGCAGCATCTTGCCCAGCAAGAGCCACGCCATCGCGACACCGCCGTTACCGGCCTCCCGGTACAACGCCTTCGACTTGGTGCGATTCCGCGGGACGCCAAAGCCCTCCCGGTAGAGCGTACCGAGCGCGCAAGTCGCCTCGGCAACGCCGGCACGGCCCGCACGCCGCAAATACCGCGCCGCGATTGAAAAATCCTGCTCGACCCCGGTTCCGTTGAGAAAAAGAAGCGCGAGGTAGTAACAGGCGGCTCCGTGCCCGGCAAGAGCAGCCTGTTCAAATGCCCGGGCGGCACGCCCGGGATCCGCCGCCCCGCCTTCCCCGTTCAGAAGCATTTGCCCGAACGCACAATGCAATTCCGGATCCGTCGCTCCCTCCAAAATCTCTTTTTCAAGAAACGACCGGGCTTTCCGGAGCTTGCCGGCTTGGACGAACGCCCGCATCGCGTCTCGCCATGCGGGACGTTCCGGTTCCGGGGACGCTGGCTTCTTTCCGGCTTTCATCCGAAACGAAAGGATCCGGTTAGAGTTTGCTGCCGGTGTACGGAATGACTTTGTAGGGGGTATGCCAATGTTCGATAAAATCGAGCGTGATCGACGTACCCGAAATCGATCCCTTGATTTCGCCCGTGCCGACATTATCATTGATCATATTGCCCTTAAATGAGTTCCCGCTCGTGCTGTAGTTCCCGTAGACGCGACGGCGCGACGTCTTTTCCGCTCCATCTGTAATCATCCAGGTGCAATCCGATTCAAAGTGGATATACCAGGTATCTCCTTCGTTGCTCGTCAAGCTCCAGGATCCGACAATTCCTTTGGTGACAGAGCCGGAATTGTTCGACGAGCCGGAGCCGTCTTGGAACGTGTTGTCGACAAAATCATTTTTATCACTTCCTTCGCAGCCAACCAACAAGGCGAGCGCCGCAACGCAAAGGCTCCGCACGACAATAGACATCAGACGAAACGGTTTTTCTTTCATAATCCGCAGATAGAAGTTAGGTGAGTGATGAGGATGTGTGTGTAGGTTTGTGCGAAACGCACGAGGATAAACTTGCCCGATGATACAGAAACGGAAAGGAAAGCACAACAGCCGCCGCGGTGCACCCTTATCCCGGAAAAATCCGTGTGGCTTCCAGAAGTAAACTTGGTTTTAGTAGTAGTTTACCCCCTATAAAG
>JBJEVW010000009.1:0-6162 GCA_051884735.1 Kiritimatiellia bacterium
TCGAAGACCGCGCGTATTGCCTCTTCGTCATCTTCATGGCCTCCCGTACTGATTCCCGCATTGGCCCAAACCAAATCCAGTGGCGTCGCTTCGTCACTCTCCCGAATCCATGAGCGGACCGCCTCTGTGTCACAGACGTCCAATACCATCGGATGCGCCACCCCTTGCCATCGAGAAACGCTCGACAGTTTTTGCTGCGTCTCCGAAACGCGGCTCGGATTTCGCCCGCAGAAATAGATATGCTCTGCACCAAGTTCCGCCAACCGGACGGCAACAGCCATGCCAATGCCACTGGAGGCACCTGTAATGAGAATATTGCGAAACCGTGGAGACTTATCGAAAATGGACATAAAGGAAAAAGCTAGAAAGGGGTTACTCAAAATCAGGCTTTTGGCGCAAGGCCTTTTTCACACTTTGATGATGCTTGTCCTCCAACATTTTTGCCTGCTGTCGCCGCGAACGCCGCCTCTTTTGACGGCGAATCTTTTCCGCCAGCTGTTGCCGCTTGGAAAGCTCGCCTTCCGTTTGCTCGGCAATCCGCTCACACAGCTCAACACGGGCGTAATAGCGATTCAACGCCCTTGAACGTGTCTGCTGGCATTTGATGACAAGCCCTTTTGGAGGATACGAGAGAACAACGCAAGACGAGGTTTTGTTAATCTTTTGACCGCCAGGACCAAACCCCTGGACAAACTGCTCGGTTACATCGCCTTCTTGAATGCCAAAATATTCCATCCTAAGGCGTAACTGCTGCCACTTCTCCGCTTTGATACCTGGATTCTCCATGTAGGCCTCATGGAATCTTGCGACAGGCCAAAATCGTTCCCGCCTTGTCTACCTCTTCCTCGCCACCTTCAGCCGGCTTTTCTACAGTCTCCGGTGCAAGCGTTCCCGCCTTGTCTACCTCTTCCTCGCCACCTTCAGCCGGCTTTTCCACAGCTTCCGAAGCAGGAGCAGACGCAGATTCGTCTACCGCCGCCACCGCATTCGTCTCTTCGCTCTTGTAACGATGGAAAATTGTCAAAATCGGAAAATGATCCGAATAACCGCTCGTATAATATCGTTCCAACTGCCCTTTTGCACGCACACGCCGATAGGAATTGGGACGTTTATCATCGGAAAATTCCATCTCCGGAAGCCGAAATGTCACCGTATTCGTTGGATTTTCCGCACGCCACTCAGGTCCCGGTTGATCGAGTGGACGCAACATCGCAGGCGTAATAAACAAGCCGTCAAATGTATTCCATCGTTTAGTCCGGGCAAAAAAGAAGGAACCACGCTTCTCTGAAGGAATGTCACTGATCAAATTGTACGGGAGAATCTTCTCTACCGGAGCCGAAAGAGATTGCAAGGACTCTTCACGCGAAAAAGCCGGATTCAAACCGCCGCAAACAGCCGGACCATCAAAATCTTCATTGTAGTCGCCACCGGCAATGACAACGGCATTTGGATCTACCCGTAAATGTTTGATGAATTCCTCCCGCAAACGTGCAGCTTCCGTTGTCCGGATTTTGATGTTTTCCTGCATATCGCCGATTTGCGACTTCCAATGATTGGCCACGGCAATGACACAGGTGCCATCAACATCCAACTCCGCAACAAGCTGTCCGCGCCGACCCTTCAAAGGTCGATAGGAAAGCGACCGGATCGGAAACTGTGAGAGAATCGCAACATCAATTCCGCGAGGATCGTTGGAATCGACATGGGCAATATGCCGTAAATCCCATCCCGTTTTCTGCAAAAGCGTATTCGTCAAATCTTCAAGCACACGGCGATTCTCAACTTCTTGCACAAAACAAATGTGGGGCTTCATCTGTCCCAACACCCAAGCAAGCCGCTCAACCTTCGTCTGATACCGCTCCGGCGTCCATCGACGCCACGATTGCGCCGAAAACTCGCTATCACCAGGTTTCTCCGTGGCAGGATTGATCGGTTGATTCACCTCCGCGTCATAGAGATTTTCGACATTGTATGTTGCAACACGGAGCTCTTGCAAAAACTCCTTCTCGGCAATCGTAGCCGCTCCATCGGTCAAAACAACCGGAGCCGCCGGTTCTTGCGGCTCTTCCGCAAAAACAAGCACTTTGCCTGCAACAAAAAAAAGAATGGATAAAGATAAAAACGTTTTCACGCTCGTATTCTATCACGAGCTTGAAACAACAAGCAAGAATGAAATCGTCAAACCCTTTCAAAATACAAAAAATCATTTCAGAACCTACATTCGAAAGAACAGGGTCTCCACATGAATGTAGCCATTCTCGTTTGTTTTCCACGCATTTCATCCAATAAATCGCTTGCCAGACAATTCACTCGCCGGATTTCTTTGCATTCTTTTTTTTTCAAAAAAACTTTGCGCTTTTAGGACTTTATGGATTTTGCCAAATCCCGCCTAATTGCCATCCTGTTGATTTTGTCAAAACTTTCCCTAGTAGCTGGGCGTTGCGACCATTTTCGCCCGGGACGACTCGCCTCTCCTCTCGGCTCTTGTCCAAAACGCATTCGATATGCGGACGAAATTACCCGCTCAATGGACTCACGCATTCGCATCGTATTTTGTTTTTTGATTTCCGTAAAAACTCTCAAACCATTTTACCTTTTGTGCCGTTTACAATAACATCATCACAAGGAGAAACGTCATGACTGACGAAGAAAGAATCATCGAGCCGCACATTCACATGCTCTCGCGGACGACCGATGAATATGCCGCAATGTACGCATCGGGCATCCGCGCCTGCGTCGAACCGAGTTTCTGGTTGGGCGAAAACCGGCGGTGGGCCGAAAGTTTCTGGGATTATTTCAACCTCATCCTCAATTTCGAAACCGTCCGGGCGAGACGCGCCGGCATCGACCACTATTGCGCCATCGGGATGAACCCAAAGGAATCCGAAAACGCCCGATTGGCCGAACGAGTCATCGATGGTATGGCCGACTACCTCAATCATCCCCGTTGTGTCGCCGTCGGCGAAATCGGCTTCAACAACATCACGCCCAACGAAGAAATCGCCCTCGTGCGCCAGCTGAAGATGGCCGAAGAGCGTAAAATGCCCGTGGTGCTGCATCTGCCTCACCACCAGAAGCTTAAAGGAATCCGCCGGGTGCTCGAAATCATCCGGGCCGAGGGCTTCACCGCCTCACGCATCGACATCGACCACAATGTCGAAGAGACAATCGCCCTGGCTTTGGAGGCGGGTTGCTTCGCAGGAATGACGGTATACCCCTTTTCCAAACTCTCGCCGGAACGGGTCTCGACAATCGTCAAAATCTATGGTTCGACGAACGTAATCGTCAACGGCTCGGCCGACTGGGGTGTATCCGATCCGCTTTCTCTCATCAAAGTGCGTGATCGATTGCGGGCCGACGGCCATGCGGAAAAGACGATTCGCGATCTTGTCTTCAACAACGCCAACCGCTTCTATTCCGTTTCGCCGCACTGGCAACCGTCCTTCGACCTCGATCCCATTGATCCGGCAACCTACCAGCGTCAGCCGTAAAGGCTACAGACTGAGCCAATGTATTGCCTGAACGTCCATCCCGGCGAGACGCTCTCGGAAGCGATTTTCCACCTGCAGAACCAAGTCTCGGCAGTCAAAAAGGCCATCTCGCCCAATCGCCCCTACGAAATCGGGCTCAGACTCGGTAGCCTCGCCGCAGAAGAAGCCTTGGAGGGCACACGCCTCGCGGAATTGAAGCGTGCGCTCGATTCCGGCGGGTTCGTCGTCCGCCACCTCAACGGCTTCCCCTACGGGCAATTCCACCGCACGGCGGTGAAAACCCATGTCTACACGCCCGATTGGTCGTCGCGCCTGCGGTTGGAATATACGCTCAAACTTGCGCGCATCGCTGCGGTGATCATGCCCGCCGAGGAAAAAAACGCCACCATTTCAACGGTACCATTCGGCTACCGTGGCATGGTCAAACCCGGTGATTGCCTCAAGCTCCTTGACGAGGCCGAAGTACGCTTGGAGGAACTTGAGGCGAAAACCGGCAAGAATGTCGCCATCGCCTTCGAACCCGAACCCGACTGTCTGGGTGGGAGCGTAGCAGAAATACTCGAACTGCTGGCACCTGGGAAACACCGCACGGTCCTCTTGGACGCATGCCATGCGGCGGTCATGAACGAACAGCCGCACGAATGCCTCGCACGAATCGTCCGAGCCGGATTCCCGCTCTGCCGCGTACAGATTTCCGCGGCGATCATCGCAGACTCGTCGCAAACCGAAGCACTCGCCCGTTTCGCCAATTCAACTTATCTTCACCAGACGCGAATCTACACCCACAACGGTGAACCGGTGGCCGCCTTCGCCGATCTCGACGCCGACACCCTCAACTATCTGCGCACCAACCGCAACCTCATGGCGAAAGTGCATTGCCATGTACCGCTCTATTGGCAAGGAAACGAACTTTTCCACTCCTCGGCGGACGAAATGACCGATAGTTTTTTCGCCGATTGCCGAAAGTACCGCGCGGCGATGGAAATCGAAACCTACACTTACGAAACGCTCCCTGATTCGCTTTGTCCGTCCAGCATGGAAAAAGGCATCATTGCCGAAGAATTATGGCTAAAGAACCGATTGCCCTCGATACCGACAGAATAAGCGCGGCCTTCGCCGTCAAATTCGCCTATTCCGTTCATTTCACCCGGCACGCCTTCGCGCCGGAAAATCCGCTTTTGGCCGAGCTAATCCGTCCGTCCAGGCCCGATACCAGACCACGCGTCTTTGCCGCAGTAGACGCGCATGTTGTCGCCGCATATCCCGCGCTAAGCGCTTCAATCGCCGGCTACTGTCGTCGCTTCCAGCTCGACCTGGCTAGGGAGCCGTTCATCCTGCCCGCAGGCGAAGCGGCGAAAACTGGCGGTTTCGGCATCGTGCTCGAACTCGTCAAAGCGATGCTGGACGCCAATCTCGATCGTCAATCGTATCTGCTGGCCATCGGGGGAGGTTCGGCGCTCGATACGGCCGGGTTTGCCGCTTCGGTCCTGCATCGCGGCGTTCGCCTCATCCGTCTGCCCACGACGGTTCTCGGCCAGAACGACGCCGGCATCGGCGTCAAAAACGGCATCGACTATGTCGGCCAGAAAAATGCCATAGGAACTTTTTTCCCGCCATGGGCGGTGGTGGACGACTTTGCGTTGCTCGATACCCTTCCCGACGAAGCCTTTTCTGGCGGATTCGCCGAAGCGGTGAAAGTAGCCATGATCGAAGACCGGGGCTTCTTTGAGCGTCTCCTGACGCTTTCCCGGCCGTTCGGCGAACGGAAAAACGAAGCCGTTGAAGAGACGATTCGGCACACCGCCCTGTTGCACCTTAGGCATATCGCCACCTGCGGCGACAGCTTCGAGACCGGCTCGGCCCGTCCCCTCGATTTCGGCCACTGGAGCGCCCACCGCCTTGAAGTGATGTCGGGATATCGGCTTGGGCACGGCCACGCAGTAGCCATCGGCGTCACCATCGATACCCTCTACGCTCAGACGATGGGCTGGATATCGAGCGAAGATGCGACCAAAACGATTTTGATGCTGAAAGACGCCCGCACCTACGATGTCGCCCGGCGCTTCGCCGATCTGCTTGACGACCATCCCTCGCTGTTGCGAGGAATGGACGATTTTCGCGCACACCTGGGAGGACCTTTGACCTTGACTTTTCCGGCCCCCATCGGTACGCATCGCGAAGTTCACGAAATCGACGAAGAAACCATGCGCCAAGCTGTTGCGCGCACCGGCGAAGTATTGCGGCGGGAATGAACTTGCATGCTTGATTGATACGCCGGACTGCAAAAAATGTAGGGCGTACCATTTCTCCATCCTTCTGGACGATGGAAAGAATTAGGATTCAGACGAAAGCACACGTTTTGCGAGGGCGAACACGCGCGTC
This sequence comes from Kiritimatiellia bacterium, assembly GCA_051884735.1. GTDB lineage: Bacteria > Verrucomicrobiota > Kiritimatiellia > RFP12 > UBA3636 > JAEDLN01. The sequence continues at coordinate 5,874 of JBJEVW010000009.1, forward strand.
TGGTTGCGGTTTGCGGGGAAGCTCCTGCGCGATCCATTCATCGAGGAGATCGAAGCTGAGACGGTTGAAATCGCAAGAATGATGGGTGCGAACATGCGAAAATGCGGGTATTTCGGGGTGGACGAGCCCTTGAAGATTGAAGATTGCTGATTGAAGATTAGGGGCGACGCCTCAATCAACTACGCATTAAATAACGGGTGTTGCTTCAAATGCGTCGCCCCTGGAGATTCCTGGCGGGCGCATCTCCGTTTCCGGCCTCCCGGCTTTTCACTGAATTCCCCAAACCATC
>JBJEVW010000010.1:0-6161 GCA_051884735.1 Kiritimatiellia bacterium
AAGTCTGCTATGATGGATTTATCTTCAACCGCACTCTTCCACAAGAAGGTGCAAATCCTCTCTACCCTTTCATCCCGCCCCATCAGCTGCGCTTTGCGCGAGTCGCTTAACGCGCGCATACGCGCGAGCGCAGGTGAGCGTACGACAGTTGAAGGCAACCTCTCTTTTTGGCATACTTAGCGCCCATGAAGTGTGAAATATGCCATTTGAACGACGCCGTTTTGGCCGTGAATCGTGTTGTCGACGGAGTCTCGAAAGAGCTGTACGTCTGCAAGGATTGCGCCCGGAAAGAAGCGGTTTCCCCGTTGGGGACCGCCGATGCGATGCTCGGCCAGCGCTTGGCGGACATCTTCATCCGGCTCGGCTCCGCCTTTACGCCGGACAAAGGACTGCCGGAAAATGCCGTCTGTCCAATCTGCGGAATCACCCGTGCGGAAATTCTGGAAAAACACCGTCCTGGATGCCCCCGTTGCTTCGACATTTTCCAAAAAGAACTTACGCTGTATGCTCCTTACGATTCCCTTTCCGACCATGCAGGCAGCACGCCGGAAAACGGACATCTCCTGCATGACATCGAAACGCTGGAACGGGATTTGCGGAAGGCCATCGTGGAAGAACGCTTCGAAGACGCCTGCCGGCTGACGGCGGAAATCCACCGCCTCCGCGAACAGCTGGGGCAGCATGATGCCGGCGATGGCGAAAAACCTGCCGACAAGGAGCCGAAAGATGAATAAGACGGCCGAATCTACTTCCAAGGCCCGTGCCCCGCTGCACATTCCGCCACGGTCGATCGTTCTGCAACGGAGCGTTGTTTTCTACCGCAACCTGAAAGGCGCCATCTTCCCGGAACGCGCCTCCGAATCGGGCTTGTCCAATGCCGCGGATATGCTCCGGGAAGGCATCTTCGACTTTTGCAACACCTATGGCGGAAAGATTCCCCTCAAAGCGTTCGAATACAAGGAGTCCGTCGCCGAATTGCTGAAAAAAGGATTGGGCCAGTCCGCCCAGAAAAAGAGGGATCCCGCCCTGTTTTTCACCTTGCCGAATGTTCCCCTTTCAACAGAGGAAGGCGTCCATCTGGAACGGGCACGCCTCATCTCCATCAACGAAGATAGAGTGTTTGCCATCTTGAATGCCGAAGATCATTTGACGCTGACGGCGATTTGCCCGGACGACTGCTTCCGGGATGTTTTCTTCACGCTTAAAACCATCGAACGCTCGTTGGACAAGCGCACGCCCTTCGCCTTCAACCGGACCTTCGGCTTCCTCTCGCCCAATCTCGACCACTGCGGTACCGGCATGCTTCTCTCGGCGCACGTCAAACTCGTCGGGCTCTCCCTTACCCGGAAGCTGGATGCCGTCTTCCGTGCGCTGGAAGCTGTCGGACTGACCATCACACCCGTCTTCTCCCGCGACTGCCTCATCGAACGCGTCTTCGCCGGCCGTCCCCTCGCCGGCAGTCCCGTCGAGGCGGCCGCATCCGACAAAGACGCGCCCCAGCCGGACGACGATTTCGGCGGCATCGACGCACCCGGTTACATCTACCGGCTCGATTACGACCACGAGGCCGCCTGCATCGAAGGCCAGCTCTCGCACATGGAGGCGGTTCTCGCGGAACTGGAACGCCAGGAACACAAGGCCCGGTGCATGCTGTTGAACAACGAAACACATCCGTTGCTTGATTATGTCAGGCGCTCGTACGCCATCGGGACCCATGCGCTTCAACTCTATAAATCGGAAGCGATCGACATCCTTTCCACCATGGTTTTGGCCGCGCAATATGGATTGTTCGCGATTTCAAAGCGAAAATTGCTCGATCTCGAAGTCGCCTTCCACGAAATGGTGCGCACCCCGACCTTCTACCGGCCGGAGGACACGCCCCCGTCCGACGATGCCCCCGACAACGATACCGCCGTCGCACGGGCCCGGAATATGCGCGCCTTTTGCATTCACAACGTCCTCTCCCGTTTCGCCTAATCCTTTTTCCGAGTATCCAAAGACATGAAAGTCTGCAAATTCGGCGGAAGCTCCGTTGCCGACGCCGCCCAAATCCGCAAAGTCATTGAAATCATCCGCGCCGACGAAAATCGCCGCATTGTCGTCGTTTCCGCGCCCGGGAAACGCTTCAAGGGAGACGACAAGGTCACCGATTTGCTGATCGACTGCGCCATACGCGCGTTGGAGGGCGGCGACATCACGCCGGCCGTGAATCGCGTCGTACAGCGCTACGAGGAAATCCGAACCGATCTCCAGCTGGACGTCTCGCTTGCCGAAATGCTCAAAACCGAGCTGCGCCGCCGCTTGGCGCGCAGCAGGGACGAAGGTCTCAACCGCGAGCAATTCATCGACTCCATCAAGGCCATCGGCGAGGAATTTTCCGCCCGTTTCTGCGCGGCGGCTTTTCGCGTCGCCGGATGCGATGCCGTCTATGTCGATCCCTGCGAAGCGGGAATGCTCCTCAGTGAACAGTATGGCGCCGCCCAACTCCTCCCGGAATCGTACGGATTGCTTGAAAAGAATATCGCGCCCCGCAAGGAGCTCGTCATCTTCCCCGGTTTCTTCGGCTACACGAAGACCGGCGAAATCGCGACCTTCTCGCGCGGCGGTTCGGATATCACGGGCGCCATTCTGGCGGCCGCGCTGCACGCCGAATCCTACGAGAATTTCACAGATGTCGATGCCGTCTATCCGGTCGATCCGCGCCTCTGTCCGGAGGTCGTCGGTGCCGGAATCGGCATTCGCGAGATGACCTACGCCGAAATGCGCGAACTGGCCTACGCCGGTTTTGCCGTCTTCCACGATGAAGCCGTGCTCCCCGCCATCCACGCCAAGATTCCCATCAATATCCGCAATACAAACCACCCGGAACAGCCCGGCACGTTCGTCGTCCCCGTCCGCAAGACGATTCCCGGACGCGTCAACGGCATCGCCTCTTCCATGGGATTCTCCACCCTCTTTGTGGAAAAGTGGCTCATGAACCGCGAGGTCGGCTTCGTCGCCCAGCTCCTGCAGATTCTCGCCGAAGCCGGCGTGCCGATTGAAATGATGCCGGCAGGCGTCGACTCCGTCACGGTCGTTTTCCGCAACGACGCCCTGCCCGAAAACCGCCGCGCCGCCGTCCTCGAAACCATCAAGGAACGCCTCCATCCCAATACCGCCTTCTTCTCGAGCGGCCTCGCTTTCGTCGTTGTCGTCGGCGAAGGCATGCGGACCGCCGTCGGCACCTGCGCCCGCGTCGTGACGTCCCTTTCCAAGGCCGGCGTCAACCTCCAGATGATCAACCAGGGCTCCTCGGAAATCTCCATCATGTTCGGTGTCAGCGAGGCCGATATCAAGCCTGCCGTCCAAGCCCTCTATCAGGAGTTCTTCGTCCATGGATAACCCCTCTTCCACCGGGCCGCTGATCTACGATTCTACCTTGCGGGATGGTGCCCAAGCCCTTGGCATCACCTTCTCGCAAACCGGCAAAATCCGCTTCGCGCATCTGCTCGACCAGTTCGGCATCCCGTATCTGGAAGGCGGTTTTGCCGGATCGAACGACCGGGATATGCAATTTTTCCGGGATGCCGCCAAGGAACACTTCTCCCAGCTCAAAATCGTTTCGTTCGGCTCCACGCGCCGCGTCGGCGTCAAGGTCGACGAAGACCCGTTCCTGCAAGCGCTTCTCCGCACCGGCACGCCGGCTGTCGCCATCTACGGAAAAGCCGCTCCGCTCCAGGTGCGCGAAGTCCTGCGGACCGACCTGAGCGAAAATCTCGATTTGATTTCAGAATCCGTCGCCTTCCTCAAGACGCACGGCCTGGAGGTGCATTTCGATGCCGAGCATTTCTTCGATGGCTACAAAGAAGATGCGGAATATGCGCTGAAGGTGCTCCGCCGGGCGCGTGAAGCGGGTGCCGATTCGCTTGTGCTCTGCGATACCAACGGCGGAATGCTCCCGCGCCACTTGGGCGCCATCATTGAACGCGTCCGCCAAGAACTGCCCGGCACGCTGCTGGGCATCCATCCGCACAACGACTGCGGCATGGGCGTCGCCAACGCCATCGAAGGCTACATGGCCGGCGCCCGCATGATCCAAGGTTGCTTCAATGGATATGGCGAGCGGACCGGCAACGCGAACTTGACGACGATCATCCCGACGCTCCAGCTCAAACTCGGCGCAATGGTCACGACCCCGGAAAAGCTCGCTATGCTCCGGTCGCTATCGCGCGCCATCGACGATCTCGTCAACCAGACGCCCGATATCCGCGCCCCCTACGTCGGCGACGCCGCATTCGCCCACAAGGCGGGCGCCCACGTCTCCGGCATCCGCCACAACCCGTCCTCGTTCGAACACTGCCCGCCGGAAGCCGTCGGCAACCGCCGCAATGTGCTGCTCAGCGAACTCTCCGGCGCATCCAATGTCCTGTACCGCCTCAAACAGTCCGGCTCCGAATTCAATCCCGATTCGCTCCCGAAGGATGCCGTCAAGCGGATCCTCGCTTCGCTGAAGGATCGCGAAGGCGCCGGATACTCGTTCGAATCCGCCGATGCCTCATTCCGGATTCTCGTCCAAAAGGCCCTCGGTGAACATCAGCCGTTCTTCGAACTGGAATCCTTCCGCGTAACGGTCGAACGCCGCGGCACCGACGCCCAATGTCTTTCCGAGGCGACGGTCAAACTGCGCGTCAAGGGCCAGACCGAACTGACGGTCGGCGAAGGGGTCGGCCCCGTCGAAGCCCTGGATATGGCACTGCGCAAGGCCCTCTCCAAATTCTACCCCGAAATCGCCAAAATCGTTTTGACCGACTTCCGTGTGCGCATCCTCGATCCGCGGGAGGCAACCAACGCGACAACGCGCGTGCTGATCGAATCGACGGACGGAAACGCGAGCTGGGGAACCGTCGGCGTTTCCCCCAACATCATCGAGGCTTCCTGGCAGGCGCTTCTCGATTCCATCGAGTACAAACTCCTGCCCCGCACCGCGAAATCCGCCGATTCCGGCAAATAGCCCGCCGCGCCTTGCCGCGCACCCGAACCCGCCGCCAGACACCTCCTTCTCTATCCATGCTCTACTCGTACCACGCTTACGGACGCGACGGAAAACCGGTCCGCGGCACCTTGTACGCAAATGACGAGCGAGACGCCGCCAGACGGCTTCTCGAGCTGGGTCTGTATGCCGGAAAAATCGTTTCCGCCTCCGCGCCGCGCCCGCTGCGCACCGCGACCCGCGCCGCCCTGTACCGCGAACTGGGGGCGCTCCTTTCCGCCGGTCTCCCCCTCGACCGCGCACTCGACATCCTGACGGAACAAATGCCGGACTTCTCTTCCGTGCTCGGCACCATCCGCGAGGGAGTCCGCTCCGGCCGCGGTCTTGCCGAACCGCTTGCGGAAACCGCCTCCGGCGCGACTTCTTTCGAGCAGGCAATCCTCGCCTCGGCCGAAAAATCCGCCACGCTTCCCCTCATGCTCGGACGCCTTGCCGATTTTCTCGAAACCGAGGACTCTATCCGCGCCAGCATCCGCTCCGCCCTGATTTACCCGTCTTTCGTTCTCACGCTCGGCCTCATCGTCGCAACCGTCATGCTGGGCGTCATTGTCCCCAAAACGACCGCCGTTCTTGCCGATGCCGGCATGGATCTGCCCGCTTCCTCGCGCTATCTCGTCCGGGGCGCCCAGGTTCTGCTCTTTTTGATTGTGCCCCTGGCCGGAACCGCCGTCACCGCCTTTTTGGCCGCCCGGCTCCGTGCCCGCAAAAACCGCGCCTCCGCCATTGCGCTTGATCGTTTTCTGCTGCGGCTTCCCGGCATGCAGCCCGCTCGCTTGCGCGCGGCACAGCGCTTTGCCTCCGTATTCGGCATTCTGCTCGAAAGCGGAACGACCGTGCCGGAAGCCATCCCGCTTTCCGCCGCCGCAATGGGCCGCCCCTATCTGGAAGAGGCAGTCCTTCAGGCTCGTGCAAAAATCGTAGGCGGTGCCTCCCCCGCGAAGGAATTGAGCTCCGTTCCCTATCTCGGGGTCGAGTTGGCACAGTGGATCCGCGTCGGCGAAGCCGGCGGCTGCCTGCCCGCCATGCTTTCCGTGGCATCGTCCCGTCTGGACGCCCGCGCTTCCAGGACCCTTTCCGCCCGCATCGCCCTTCTGGAGCCATCGCTCCTCGCCGCTGTCGGCCTCTTTACGCT
>JBJEVW010000011.1:0-25296 GCA_051884735.1 Kiritimatiellia bacterium
CAACCGTTGGATGATGAAAAACATCGCTTGCGACCACGATCATTCCATAGGTGCGTAGTTGGCTTGCGGAAGCCTCGATTTTATTGGCTTTCACGCTCGTTTTCTTGGTTGTCTTGTTCCAAAGTCGCGGTGGAACCCCGTCAATCTCGGGGTTGCTATCACCCATAGGATTCAGGATCGAGCAATCAAAATCCGGCTAGATCCGACTGAATAGAATGCCTTCGCGGTCTTTTCGATGAGCCAGCGGGGGATTCGCCGAACAATCGGCCCCAGCGTGCGATAGCCTCTTGACATCGCCTTGTTTGGATTTGTTTTTATACCTGTAAAGCATACAGGAAAACCGGCAAGGAGACTTTGTTTTTCAAGAAACCGAGTGAGGCGGATTCTCCGCGTAAGGCTTTTCACACCATGGCTATGGAATGGCAGTGGGCTCGACGATCTTTCTCCGTCTCGCATAAATCCGCAGACTTTTCCAAAAAGAGTGTCGGGGTTATCGGGTGCCTATCTGCGCGCCGTCATGCTGTCTATGCCGGACGTTGAACATGCCGCACAGGATGCGAAACCACACCCCGCGCCGTACGCATAATGCGCGGCATACTGGCGGTGCGCGGGTCGGGCCGGCGAGTGCGCTGGAGACAATCCGATGAAATGTATCCCCCTATCGCCAAATCCCTAGGGGAGGGGGCTTTCGCCATGCGCCGTGAAAACGCGGGCCGGAATCACGACTCTACCCCAAAAACTACTCGGCATCCGCCGTTTCGTCCGCCGCAGCCGGAAAGACCGCCTGATTCAAAACCGGAACCAACTCTTCGCGCAACGCCTCGAATTGTCCGTTTCCGCGAAAGGCACGGATTCCCGACGGCTTCTCTTCCTCGGCTTTCACGATTTCGCGCAGCCGCGCATACCCTGGCCATTTCCCCGCCAAGGTGAGAAGCGTCGAATGCCGCCCAGGCAACAGATACTGCGGCGATCCGTTGGTGCCGGGCGTCGAACAGACGGCGGTCATCACCTCGTCACTCGCCGCAATCGCCGCTAAATCAAACGCAAGTGCGGCACGTGTTTCCGAGAGTCCAGGCCGGACACCCGCCGCATTGATGTAGAAGAACGGAGCGTCTTCCCGGCCATACGAAAAGGGCATGATCCGGTACTTCTCCGCTTGGGCGACGTCATTTAGGCTTTCCGGATACCCGATAAACGCCGCCGCCTTTCCTTCCGCCACATATCGCATCCGAAAGTAGGGGCCGGCATTCTCCGGCGCCGCTTTCATCTGCGCTTCTCCGCAAAGCGCCACCAACCGCCGAAGCGCCGCAATCGCTTGAGTTGCGCCATCTCCGTCTTTGCCCGATAGAACGGCGTACGGCTCCGTTCCCGTTGGCTTGGCAAATGCCTGCAACGCATGCCAATACAGATAGAAAACGTCTTCCGGATAGACACAGGCGGCTACCACCGAATCCGGCGAAGAAGGCTCCTCCTTTGCCGGATCGGCTTTCGGGACAATCTTTTCCAGCGCATCCAGCGTCCGGACCGACTCAAACCGCAAATCATCCTTTCGGGTGATGAGAAAGGACGAACAAATCATCTGCGGCAATCCGTATACCACTCTCCCGTTTCCATTCTCTTCCGCATCGGAAACGGCATGCAACGCCCCCTTGAAAAAGTCCTCTCCCCGCTCCATTGCCGAATCGGGAAAACGAGCCAGAAGATTGCGCTCCCGGAGAATCGCATACCGGGATGCGTCGTACACGAAAACCTCCGCTTCTTCAGGCGGCTCGCCAACATATGGATCCCATGACGTAAAGGCAACCGGAACATCCGGATGTTTCTTCGACCAAACCGCCAAAATGGCTTTCTCGAAAACGGCCGTATCCGGTACGTATGCATACAGGGCAATCGTAACCGGTTTTGTTTCATCTTTGACAGAGGCCGGACAGCAACAACCGCCGATCCAAAAAACCAATCCGAGAACAATCCACAAAAACTTGTTTTTCATAAACCGGAGAATCTCCTTCTTTTCCACTCTGTTATTTTGCGAAAAATGAACTCTTGACGAAAATAAGCGGCTGCATTCCGTGCAACGGCACCGCCGCCGCTCCCATACGAACCCATCGGTCAACGGCGAAACAATCCGCTCGTCCACTCGGCAATAGTCCGGGCTTCCTCTTCGTGAAAACCTTGTGCTTCATACGCCGCGCGAACGGCCGGATACTGCTCGGTCAGAATTCCCGATAGAATCAAGGCCGAATCCGCCTTTGGGGTCACCGACGCGGCAATGCGCCCTGCCGCTTGGATCAAGACCGGCGCCAAAATGTTCGCAACCACGATATCGGAATCGGGCAATGGATCCGTCGTGACATCGCAGGAGAGAAACGGCACGTCCAAAATGCCATTGTCTTTGGCGTTTTCCGCAGAAATCCGCACCGCCGCCAAATCGTAGTCGAGCCCCGTGACAGAACGGAAGCCCAACTTGCGCGCCGCAATCGACAAAATGCCGGAGCCACAACCGAAATCCGTTACGGATCGCTCGAAACGACTCTCTTCGGCCAACTTCTCCAAAAAACACAAACACGCCTGCGTCGTTCCATGCAACCCCGTACCAAAACTCATGCCGGGTTCAATGATAACGACAATTTCATCGACCCTTTCCGGCCGATATTCCTCCCACGGAGGTCGTACCGTAATGCGGGGCGAAATGCGCAACACGCGGAAAAACCGCTTCCAGGATTCCGCCCAATCTTCGCGCGGTAACAAGGTGCGTTCAACGGGAATATCCCTTGCAACTCCCGCCTCGTCGGCCGCTACCCGAATTGCCTTGGCGAGCCGTTCGATCGTCTCTCCATCGACCCCAAAAGCTTCAATCCACGCTTCGCCGGTCAGCATGTCTTGATAGGCACCGGGTGCAGGCTCCTCCAGACAGGTTGCGTCCAGAATCGCGTCAATCGCCTCAGCCGGAACCGGCAAGCGCAACCGCGTGACCGGCAGTTCGGCATACAAATCAGAATTCAACTGCATGGACAATCCCTTTCTTTATCTTTGCCAAACGGCACTTGCCGAATCGAGTTGGAACCGCTTTCTTGAACCCTGCGCTAGAAAGACGGAGAAAACCGCTTCTCCGGCGGTTGACCGTCCCCCTGCCGCGCACCCCGCAATGCTTCGATTTCCGCACGGTGCGATTGCGCCCATTCACGGGCATTGTCAAGCAACTCTTCCGGCATGGAAACAAACGGCTCTCCGCAAACGGAACAGCAGCCGCCCGCTTGCCGGATGGTCGAACCGCAATGTGGACACCGGAAAAGCATCACTTCGCCACACAACGCGCAATGATGCCCGTCTCCTGCCATGCCGTTGGCAAGAAAAAACAACTCGTCGCCGATGAAATACGGATGATTGGAGAGACAAAGCGGATTGGGACAGATCATGCGGGAACGACCTGTACTACAACCCGCAGTTCCTTCCGGAACGCTTTTCCCGGCGTCAGACTCCGGTAGCGAAATCTCCAAAATTTCCGCAATCTTGTGCAATGTCTCATGGGACAATGCGGTCATGCGCCCCATTTCCAGCATGGAAAGCGCAGACTGTTTGCAACCCGCCTGCGAAGCCAACGCCATCTGCGTCAAGCCTTTCGCACGACGAGCCCGGCGGATGAGCAGATGAACCGCCTCTTGTTTTGAATCGTCTTGCATGGCGAACAATCTGCTCCAAACCCGTTGCGAAATCAAGAAAAAGTTATCAACAACTGTTGATATTCCTGTTGATATCTTTTGATTTCTTTACTCTTATTAACACGATAACTAACGTATTTCCAATTGATTAGATAAAATATAAACAAGTTATCAACTTCGCCGTTTTCCTGTCCAAAAACCCCCTTCATCCCTCGCTTTCATCAAGCAAGACCCCAGGGCGGTTCTCCTCCCTTTGTGGCTTTCCCGCGCCATCGCAATTCTGTCAACCTAGCCAAAACCCTCTTCCCGCTCACACGCCAACCCGCAGTCTCTCCACGCTGGTTTCAACCACAAAGGAACACAAAGATCGAGGTCGGGAGAATGGCGAGCCACTGTGGGCAATAGTCGCAGCCGCGCTTGTTTGAAAAACATTTTTTTTGTTTTTAAAGAGCACCCAAAGAAAACCAATAAAAGATTCCATCCCCGAGCCGTATCGCGCACTGCGCGTCGCGTTCATCGAAAACCCAAAAATTACCCGTGGCGGCTCGCCACCTTTGTGTTCCTATACAACCCGCACAACAGCTCTTTGTGTTCCTTTGTGGTTAAAATCGCGCGACCAAGATAATCGCCCGTGGCGGCTCGCCACTCGAGTCTCCCGCCCCTACCGCCCCACCCGACACGTTTTTGCTTGACAGAAAATCGAATTTTTCGATAGACTCTATTCGTTCGGTTGATATCGACCTCTTGGTCGGTCACAGCAATTTCTTGTAAATAACATCAACGAGTATCATAGTATTATGTCTAACGGTTACGAATTCACGGGACGGGTCAAAATCATCGGTCCGACCCAATCCTTCGGTGCGAACAACTTCCTGAAGCGCGAAATTGTCGTCTGCGACGAAAACGCCCGTTTTCCGCAAGATATCGCTTTCAGCTTCGTGAAAGACCGTTGCTCCGTGCTGGACGCTTTCCATGAGGGCGATATGGTGAAAATCTCCTTCGACATCCGCGGACGCGAATACAACGGCCGCCACTTTGTCGATCTCTCCGGCTGGCGTATCGAGCGCGCTGATTCCGCCCCCGGCGGAGGAGCCGCTGCACAGCCGCAGACCGCCGGATACGCTGCGCCTGCCGCCCAGCCCACGTACGCGCAACCTGCACCGGCCCCCATCGAAGATGCCGCGCCGGACAACCTCCCCTTCTAAGCGCCCTGAACCGAATGTGAAATGGCGGGAAGTGTTCGTTTCCGAATGCTTCTCGCTCTTTTCTTCTTGGGAACCTATTCGCTTTTCCACCTTCCATGTCCACAGAGCCCGCTGACTCCACCCCAAAAACAACGGCCTGGATCCTGAAAGCCGCTACCGCTTACCTTGCCGCAAATGGCGTCGATGCACCACAGGCGACGGCCGAGCATCTCATGTCACGCCTCTTCCGGTGCAAACGCGCCGAACTCGTGCGCTATCGCGAACAAGTTCTGCCGGAACCGTGGCTGGAAGCCATGCGTCGCGGCATGAAACGGCTGGCGGCCGGCGAACCCATCCAGTATGTCATCGGACAATGGGATTTTCGGGATTTTACTCTCAAAACGGACGCCCGCGCCCTCATACCACGCCCAGAAACCGAGCAACTCGTCGACCTCGTCCTCGCGTCCGCTCACCTTCGTTCTCTCCCCGAACCGCGCCTCGTCGACTGGGGTACAGGCTCCGGTTGCATCGCGCTCGCACTGGCACGCGCCTTTCCGAATGCACACGTCGTTGCACTCGACATCTCGCAAGACGCCCTCGACCTGGCTCGGGAAAATGCGCGTTTGCTCGGACTTGAAAAACAAATCCACTTCATCTCACTGGCGGAAGTCGATGCCGCCGATATCTTCGAGCCGGCAACCATTGATGCCATCATCTCCAATCCCCCCTACATCCCGACTGCGGCTGTCGAACGGCTCGAACCAAAGGTCCTCGCCCACGAACCGCGTATCGCCCTCGATGGCGGAACCGATGGCATGGATGTCCTTCGCCTCGTTTCGGATGACGCCCTCATGCTCCTGAACCCCGGCGGTGAAATCTTCTTCGAATTGGATGCCGAATCCAATCAAGCGCAAAAAATGACCGCCTATCTTTCGGAGAGCGGTTACGCAGATATCCGAATCCATCGCGATGACGCCGGCACCCAACGGTTTCTGTCCGCCACTCTCCCCGAAGGCATCTAACCCCCTGCGCGTGACATGAACACAATCCAATTCGTACGCCCCCCCATGCTCCGACTCGGCGAAGCAACATCCACAAACGATATCGCTCTCTCTATGGCCGAAGAAGACGCCGAAGCCTACACAACCATTCTCGCGGAAACCCAAACCGCAGGACGCGGACGCGCCGGACACGAATGGGTCTCGCCTCCGGGTGTCGCCATCTATCTCTCCGTCATCCTCCGTCCCAATCTGCCGGCCGATAAACTCCCCCTCACAACCCTCGCCACCGGAATCGCCGCCGCTGAAGCCATTGCCGCAGAAACCGGACTTCCCGCCGGAATCAAATGGCCAAACGACATTCTCGTCCACGGCCGCAAAACCGCCGGCATTCTCTGCGAAGCCTGTTCCTCCCACACCCTTCCAACCGCCATCGTCGCCGGAATCGGGATCAATGTAAACACACCGCAAGAAGCACTTCCTCCACGCCCCATCTTCCCCGCCACCTCCTTGGCCGCGGAAGCCAACCGCCCCTTCGATCGCGAAGCCATCCTCGACGCCTTCCTGGAAAAACTGCACGATGCCGTCGAACGCCTTGAGGGTCCAGATGGAATTTCCAAAACCATCGCCCGGTTCAACGAATTGGACGCCCTTCGCGGAAAAGCCATCGTCGTCGCCCTGCCCGACGGCTCCACCGCAACCGGCATCGATGCCGGAGCGCAACCGGATGGAACCTTGCTCCTCCAAACTGGCGAAGAGTGCCGCACCATCGTCGCCGGCTCCGTCTCTCTTCTATCCGCCCCCGCACAATGAGGTGAATTTCGATTTTTCTTAATTCCTGAAATCGCGGAAGAACCTTTCTAAAAGCCAAAAACGGATGATATTACAAATTTCTTCATGGCATTTGCTTTTGACTTCATGGTATTTTTAGCATATCATTGGTGCAGAAACAAGCCATTGTGCAGACTTCCCGTTATCCGCCGACGCCGTTTTGGATTCATTTCCAGATCGGAGGAGCAGTCCATCGGTACGACAACCGATGTAAATTGCGAATTGACAAAGTTCAGATCCACTTTTAATAGGGGAAAACAGTATCTAGCACAACTTGAATCTCCCGTTTGCTTCCCTTTCCGTCTCCGTTTTGAAATAGGCCTTTCTATGAAAAAAGATACTGACAAAAAATTGGAAAAAGACATTGGTGACGTCATCCGTGAGACTCGTATCAGCAAAGGAATCTCGCAAAGCGAACTCGCCCGGCTGTGCAACATGAAACCGACTCAGTTGTGCAACTTGGAAGCCAACAAGAACATTCCTTCTCTTGTCACCATCAGCCGCATTGCCGATGTCCTTAAAGTCTCCATCACCGACTTGATCATCGATGGTCAGCGGAAGAGCAAAGCCGTTGCCGAAGCCCGCCTCGCCAGCAACCGGGGCGAAATCAGCGGCGATTTCAAACGGGTAACCCTCGAAGAGCGTACGGAAGAAATCGATAACGAAACCTTCCAGGAACTCATCGACACCATGACGGAATATCTCCGCCTGGAACAGAAGGTCGGCGTTCGCCGGACCGCCCCTTTTCCCTTCTATCTTCCCTTCTTCGAAAAGACGGAGGAAGGCGCCGAACAGCTCGCCCGCATGGTTCGCTCCCGTTGCGGCATCGGCGATGCCATCCTTTTCGATCCGGTCAATTTCCTTGAAAACCTTGGAATCCATGTTTTCTTCCGCCCCTTCAAAAACTGGCAGAAAACAGACGAAGACAATCTCGCAAATCAATCCCTCCGGAGCATCTCGTATATCGACAAGTCGACGCAGGATCTATTCATCTTCCTCAATGAGGATTCGACTTCTGAACGTCAAACTTACCGCCTGCTGTTCGAAATCGGAAGCGCCTTCATCTTCCTGAGCAACGGCGGCAACCGCCCCGTCGTCTATACACGCGCCAACAAACACTTCGCCACCCGCTTTGCAGCGGCGTTCCTCCTTCCGGAAGACGTTGTCCGCACAACCATCCTGCAGCTGAACATCAAGCCCGGCGATTGGAACATGGAACTGCTCTGCCGCGTCAAAAGACGCTTCGGCATCTCTGCGGAATGCTTCCTTTTCCGTCTTGCCGAACTCAAGTTGATTGACGACGATAAGGTCGATCGGCTGAAGGAAGAAATCACCGCCTACTACAGGGAAAACAACGGCGAAGAACCCGATCCGACCCGGCGCAATCTGGAAAAGAACGCCCGCTTCGATGAGCTGAAGTATCTCGCCTCCTTGAAAGAAGAACGGTAAGATTCCCGCTTCCGCATAAAAATAGGAGTGGTTTGCCGCGGCAAACCACTCCTTTTTGTATTCGCAGTTTTCCTTCCCTGCGTACGGGAGACTGGGGTAAACCGCGGCTCTACGGCTTGTTGCCGTACTTGGCCGATTCCTTTTGCAGGAAAGCCACGTCATCCGCCCGGCCGAGCGATTCGGCCAGGCGAATCGCCTTCTCCAGAACGGGAGGAATCAATTCCGGATCCTCGGTCATGGCAACAGTCGTCATCCAATAGCGAAGCGCCGTCTCCTTGTTCCCGCGAGCCAACTCGGCATCGCCCAAGCCAATGTACGCATGCGTCCGGAAAGGCTGCAACTCCGGTTTCTTGCATACCTTGATGGCCGTCCGGAACCGGGGAATGGCTTCATCCGCAGACCCGCGGGCCAACAGCAACTCTCCCAAACGCAAATTGGCCTCCGGAGACAGAACCGAAAAAACAGGCAGATTGCAAGCCATCTGAAAAGCCTTCTCGGCCTCTTCCGGATGATTCAGCGCTCGCTCCGCACGCCCCACCAAAGCCCATCCGATCTGCAATTTCACGTCGCTCGTTGCTTTCTGGACCAAAATCCGGGCCGTTTGCGACGCCCCCGCATAATTCTCGCGGCTGTACTGATACTCCGCCAGCCAGCGCAGTTGCGCATAGGTGAAACGATCCCGCGCCGGACCATCCAGCAACTCCTGCAAAATCTGGGACGCCTCCAAATCCTGCTCGTTCGCCTGCAGGGCAAGCGCCAGCGCAAAACGGGCGTTGAGACGCGTTTCCTCGGAGGGTTGTGCCGCCAAAGCGTCGCGAAGCGCTTGAATCGCGCCCGGGTAGTCTTTGCCGTCCCGCAAAAGAACGCCACGCCAATAGAAGGCTTCCGCACGATACCGGTTTTGGGGAAATTCGCGAAGCAGACGATCGAAGCTGTCCAGCGCCTCCAGATTCCGGTTCAAGAGAATCAAGGCGCACCCCTGCCGGAACAATGCTTCCGGAATCAGCTCGTGCTGCGCATGATTCCGAAGGAAGGTCATCCACTCCACGAGCGCCTTGTCGTGCATGCCGGCCTCGGTCAACGCAATGGCCGAGGCAAAAAGCGCCTTTGGCGCCAACTCCGATTTCGGATACTTTTCCGCCAAAAGATGGTACGCGATCGAGGCATCCTGCCAATTGCCGCGTTTCTGGTAAAGATCACCCAACCGGAATAACGCATCCGCCGCCATCTCCGAATCGGGAAATTCCGTCGTAATGAGGCGATAGCCCTCTACGGCATTGTCCCACGTCTCTTCTCCAGCCAGCATGGACGCCTCGGCATACAGCCACAACGCATCCTCTCGAATCTTTGCGACCGTCATTACAGGGCGGATTGCCGCCAGACAAGCGGCGTAATCGTTGCGCTTGAAGTGGCAGAGCGCGGCCTGATACGCAGCACGAATGCCAAAGTCGCTTTTCTGCGCATCCGGCAGCGCGGCAATTTCCGCAAACTGCTTGCCGGCTTGCCCGAAGTTGGAAAGCAGAAACTGCGCCTGGGCGCAAATATAGCGCAACTCCATGGCATCCGCCGCAGAAACGTCCGCCGCCTTCTGCGCTTCCTCCGCTACGGCAATGGCTTCTTGATAACGGCCGCCGTTGCAAAACGCCCAAGCGGCGCGAATGCGAGCCTCCGGAATGCGGGAGTCGCCCGGATACTCCTTGAACAAGCGCGAAAATCCTTCCGATGCCGCCTTGTAATCCTTGTTGGAAAAATCGTTCGAGGCCAGCAAAAAGACCGCCTCGGCACCCAGACGGGGCGTCGATGGCGCTTTGGCAATCTCCCGCAAAAGGGAAATGGCCCGGGCGGAATCATGGTTCTTTCCGGACAAACTGAAAATACGCCCCAGCGAGAGGCGCGCATTGTCGCGCATGACGCCATTCGGATACTCTCGCAGCTGCTGCTCCAAATCGGCAATCGCCTCCTCCGTCTTGCCCAACTGCTCAAATGCCGACGCCCTGTAGTAGAGCGACATTTCCCGGATTTCCGGCTTTTTCGCGATTTTCAGCAAATCGGTCAGCATCTCCGCAACATCTTCAGCCTGATTCCGGACCATGAACAGATAGGCCCGTTTGAACAACGCGCTCTCCCGCCATGGCGAAGACTCGTTGTATGCCACAGGCGTAAAGGCCTGAATGGCGGCTACCGCATCGCCGGAAAGGCGAAACGCCTCGCCCATGCGAAAATAGATTTCATCCGCATCAGCTTGGTCCGGAAATGCGTTGAGCAAACTCTGGTACTCTCTAGCCGCCTGCGCATACAACTCGCGTTTGTACAGCGCATCCGCAAATACACGCCGATCCTCCGCCGTGCGGGAATCGACCGGATCCGCCACGGCAAACGCCGTCGCAAAAGCCAAGCCGCAGAACGCCAGAAACCGAAAAGGAAAGTGCACCGTTTTCATATCGGCCATTCTACCAAACTCTTCGCTGTTTGCGCTACCGCTAGATGCCAAAGCACGCCGCCAGCAACCCGGCAACCACGCAATACACGCCAAAAACCCACAAGCGTCCGCGCCCAATCATCCGGATCAACAGGGCAAGCGCCAAATAGCCGGCGACAAACGAAATCGCCATACCCGACAACAATTCCAGCCCCGAATACCCGCCGGCCAGCGGCTCGTTCATCTCCCGCGCCTTCTCCAGCGCTTTCAGAAATTCCAATAGCGCCGCACCGGCAATCACCGGAATCGACATGACAAACGAAAACTCCGCCGCGATCCGGGAATCCAATCCGGCAAAACGGCCCGCACTGATGGATGTGCCGGAACGCGAAATGCCAGGCAAAACGGCGATGGCCTGGCCAATCCCCATCGCCAATACGCGCCATGCCGAAAGTCCGCCTTCCGCCGGCGCCGTCTCCATGGCCGCCCCTTCCGAGACAGCCCGTTCTTCCGCCCGCCGACGCCACCGCCGCTCGAACAGCCCCGTCGAAAGCAAAAACAACCCATTCAAGACCATGAGCCAGCAGACGACTCCGGACGTCTCGTAAATCTCCGAAATCCGATTGCCGCCACTCGCATAGAGAAGACCCGCCGGAACCATCGAAAGCAATATGTACAGCGCATAGCGGATCGATACCCATTCCAACCGGAATACGCCGGAAACAAGTTTCCACAGCCGTTTGCGGTAATACACGCAAACCGATCCCAGCGTTCCCGCATGAAGCAACAGCTCCAACAACACCCCCTTGGACTCAATGTCCAACACATTCTTCGCAAAAACCAAATGCCCGGAACTGCTGACCGGCAGAAATTCCGTCAGCGCCTGAACGAGCGCCAATACGATAAGCTTGAGAGTTTCCATAATCGGTGAAAGCGAAAAGCGGAATTCCGGGAACAAAAAAAGCAGGCAGCCACATGCGTTGCTGCCTGCTGAAAAATGGCGAGGAGGACGGGGTTCGAACCCGCAACCACCGGATCGACAGTCCGGAGCGCTAACCAATTGCGCCACCCCCCCAAAAAAAAGGTTTTGCATCACCACCAAAGCGGTGGCAACGGGTAGGATGATAGCAAAGAAACATCCCCGTGGCAAGCATAATTTGCAAAATTCTCTTTTATTGTCGATTTCTTGCATTATAAGCAAATAATCGAAAGATTGACATTTCTCTCTTCCCGGGAAATGCATGTTCTCGCCACCGCATTCGCCGACCCATGCGCCAGAAGCAATCGCCGCATCAGCTCATGCTGCGGGCTGCTCGAATCGCCTCATAGGCGGATTGCACCTTCTGAAAGGCCTGGGTTGCCTTTTTGACCGCTTCCGGCCCCATATTCGCAACCCGATCCGGATGGCATTTCATCGCATGTGCGCGATAGGCCTTCTTGATTTCCTCGTCGGTACTTGTCGCCTGGACACCCAGAAGGCGATAGGCATCCTGCAACGAAATCCGGCTTTGCTCCGGCCGACAGGATTTCCGGTTCGATTCGCTGGAGCGATCGTTCGATTCCCAAAAACCGAATTCCGCCTTCTTTTTCCGGACGTCTTCCGCAGAGATGCCAAGCCCGCTCGCAATCCGTTCCAAGACACCGAGCTCTTCGGACGAAACAACCTCGTCTGCACATGCAATCATAAACAGCAAATGGAGAACAAGGTCGCGCCGGATCGAATAGGAAACCATCCGCCGCAGCAAGAGAGAACTGGCATCCCAGCCCGCAAGCGAACTGTTCAGTTTCTCCCGCAGCCGGTACAGATGCTTCTGGGCTTCTTCCGCACTCTCCATTCCTTGCAGAACATTTTTGACCACTTGAAGCTCGCTTTTCTTCAGCTCCCCGTCGGCCCTCATGACAACCGCAATCAGCGTCAGAAAATGCTCCCAAAAAACAGTCTTGCCGTCCGTGCGCGTCGTGTTCCCTTCCGACGCATCCGAACTACCTTGCAGGAATTTGCCAATCAATTGACTCAGGGTGAAAATGACAATGAACAAGAAAAAAAATTCCATAGCGACAAATCTCTGAAACCGATCCATGGCGATCGGAAAAAGAACCCGTATTTCTTTTCGCGAACGATGAGACAGGCTCTTTCCGGCGACTGATGGACGACTCTATCATTTTGCCCGCCATCTGTCCCATCTTTTCGCTTCTTCGTCGAAAAAATCCTCGCATTCCCCGCGCGCTTCGTGGCTGCGCACCTCGCGTGAACCGCCATTCCACACCCTCGTCCACTGCCCGTGGCGGCTCGCCACTCGGGACTCCCGACCCTTTGTGGTTAAAATCGCACGGCGCCCCGGCTTCAAAAAGGAGACCGCGTGACACGAAAAAGGAGCCCGCCATTCGACGGGCTCCTTTGGGAATCGCAAAAATCCGGCAGTCGTCTACATCGAGAAAACCGAGACTTTGGTCAATCCTACGGACGAAAGCATATCCAAAGCCTGAACCAGCATTCCGTGACGGGATTTGCTGTCGCATTTGATGATCACCGTCGAATTCTTGTCATTCCGGGCAATCTGTTGGAAGATCGTCGTCAGACGGCTCTTCGTCATGAAACTGCCGTTGTAAAAGAACCCATTCTGCTGTTCGCCAATCAAAATGGTAATCGGTTCAACGGCATTTGCGGCGGTTGCGTTGGAATCCGGCGCCGGACGAAGCGCTTCGAGAGCGGAAAGGATATCGTCTTGCTTGAGGGTCACGATGAAGAAGATGAGAAGCTGGAACACGACGTCGATCATCGGCGTCATTTCCAAGGTTGCCTCATCTCCCTTGTTGCGTTGTTTCTTTTGTTTTTTCATCGTCAGTCCCTACTTCTCTTGGCGAGGAATTTCTTCGTTTCCGGCGTGCGGGCGTCTTTGACGGCAATGAAGGTCACGCGTCCGACCCCGGCTTCCGTGCAAACATCCATTACGCGACGGATGCTTTCGTGCTTGGCGAGGGCATCGCCGCGAATCCAAACCTGGAAGGAATTTCCTTGGCGGCTCAGACGGCGACGCACCATGTCGCGAAGCGCGGAAAGCTTGAGGTCGCGGTTGGCAATCGAACAGCGGCCGTTGCGCGCCACATCAATGACGAGCGCGGAAACATTCGCGTCGTTGTTGCTTTCGACCGGTTGGCCATGGACACCCAGTTCGAGGCGGACGGTTTCGTCTTTCGCCTCGGACATGTTGATGGTAACAATGAAGAAGATGATGAGCTGGAACACGACGTCGATCATCGGCGTCATGTTCGTTTCGCATCCTTCTGTATTTCTTTTCTTGCTCATGGAGAGCCTCCACGCAGCAGGGATTATTCGGCAACAACTTCGACGTTACGCAAATCCTTGATGAGTTCCATGGTGGTGGCTTCCATCTGGAGGATGATGCGGTTGGCGCGATTGCGGTAGGCGTAATAGGTGCAGACGGCAGGAATGGATGTAATCAGACCGCCGGCAGTCGTCCACAACGCCTGCGAGATGTTCGTTGCGAGGGCTCCGACGTCCGGCGTGCCGCCGGAACCGAGGTTTGCAAATGCGGCAATCATACCTTGCACCGTACCGAGCAGACCGAGCTGGGGAGCGATATTGGCGCAAACGGAAAGCCAGGAGAGGCGCTGCATGATCCGTTCGATTTCAAGATCGGCGGCAGAAGAAATGGCTTCCTGGATGATATCGTAGCCTTCTTCCACGTGCGTGAACCCGGCGGAGAGAATGTTGGCCATCGGGGTGGGTTCATTCTCGCAGAATTGGAGTGCCTTGACGACATCGCCTTCCTTCATGGCGCCCTGCACGTTTGCAATCAGCGCCGTCGGCATGATTTTGCTCGGACGGATCAAGATGCCGCAGTCGACAGCCAAATAGATGTAGCAACCGAGAGCGCCGAACAGCGCAGCCCACAAGATAAAGCCGATGGGACCAGAACCGAAGAGAACGGTGTAGAACACACTGTGTCCGGCAGGGGCCGCAGCCGCTTCGCTGTTGGTCGTAATTTCATTTGCGGCAGCCTCGACGGCCGGCTCCGCGGCAGCCTCTTGGGCTTGAACGGAAGGAGTGGTGAAGGCCAGGCAACCGACCAGGGCAAAACAAAGAATGAGCGAGCGCTTCATAAGGAATTAATGCTTGAATAGGTTTGGTGAACAGAAAAGAGATAGAAAGAAGAGACCATACGGCGTGCCGGATGGAATGGACGGGATGCCGACCGGATGAACCCGGAAATCAATTGCCGCCGTCGAGCTTGCGAGCCCACGTCGACGATCCGTAGGCTTTGCGGAGCTTTCCGCGCATCCGCTCTGCATAGGCAGTCTGGCGAAGCTTATCGAAAGCCTGAGCCGCCTTGTAGAGCGCCTCCGGCTGGAGTGCCGTCTGGTCGGCAAACAAAAATACGGCGCGCAGATAGCCATCGCGGAGCGCATCACGGGTACGGCCTTCGCTTTCAATCAAATCGCCCCGGTAAATCATAGCCTGGGCCGCGAGCTTGCGATCCGTCGCACCGGCCGCCTTTTCCAGAAGATTGCCAAGCTGCTTGGTCTTCTTCGAATCGATCATGGCCTTCCACAAAACCGGCGCCATCGGAGAATTCCAACCGGCTTCGGCATTGGCCATCATGATCGGAGCCATTTCGGCAAGCGCCTTTTCGGCTTGCCCCTGCTTGAGATAAATCTGGCCGATGATCATGCCGGCCTGCGCATCCCACATCAGCATCTTATAGTCGGACGCAATCTTCTTGAGCGCGGGAACGGCAGAAGCCGGATTGGCCTTGGCGGCCTTGAGAACCTGCTCCCAGTTCTGCGGGGGCTGGACCTGGACAAGCCGGACTTCGTCCGCTTTATAGTTCTGCTCCGAAATCTGGCCGCCTTGTCCGCGCCGCGTAACGACATACTGCTTGTCGACCGGCATCCAGCGGACTTCGGCATTGATCGTCTGGTCGGAACCTGGAATGAGGACTTTGGCCTTCACATCCGCGCGGGCCGTGGTGGCGACACAGAGAAAGGCAAGAGCCGTGAAGGAAAGAAAACGGGTCATCGTATGATTCATATCGGGTATTTCTCCGAAAAAAGGACTTGCGGATAAAAGGGTTATTTAGAGGTGGCAAGGCCGACATTGGCCTCGTTAAGCGCATTGCGGACTTTCAGCGTCTGCTTTCCGCTTGGATAATTCTGGAGATAAAGTTCGCAATTGGTCTTCAAATCTTCCCAGACGGGCGTTCCGTCTTCGTACGTTTTCACGCGGGAAAGGACGTCAATGTAGCGGCCGAGCACTTTTTCGTATCCGGCGCGAAGATCGCCATTGGCAAAATCGGCTGTTGCGAGAATGCCGAAGTAGTGCGAGCAGGCTTGGCGAAGATATTTCATTTCACCCTCCTTGTCGCCGAACTTCGCCTCGACCATACCTTGCGTCTCGATGATATCGCCATTTTGGATGCGCAGATCGAGCACGGCGGCGGCGCCATCCTTTTCACGATACCGCTGCACCGTACGCAGAGAACGGATCGCACGCTGGAAGAGCGCAATGCGCTTCTTTTCGTCCGGCTCCGTCATCGTCGCCTCGACGCATGCCTTGGAAAGCATATTGTTGGCTTCGACCAAACGCGCGGAGGTGGGATTGTCCGCAATGAACTTTTCCATTGCATCGGCAACGGCAATGAAATTCTTCTCTTCGAAATCGAGTTGGGCGACACCGAGCGTGATCTCGTTGATCAAACGGGTGTCTTCCGGCTTGCAGAGCCCGAGAGCGGCTTTGTACGCCTGGCGGGACGTCGCATAGTCCTTGGCTTCTTTCAAGGATTCCGCCGCACTCTTGAGCTGGTAGGCATTATATTTGCCGCCTGCAGCGTTGTTGACCATTTCGCGGAACTTGGAAATCGCCTCCGTGCGGTATCCCAGCTCCATCAATGCGCACCCTTGCAGATAAAGCGCATTCCGCGCCTGTTCGGAATCGCCGAAATCCTTGCTCAGGCGATCGAAATACGCAGAGGCTTTCTTTGCGTTTTCGGCACGGACGGCCTCGTCTTCGGTGGGAATCGTCGAATAAAGCGTACCCAACTGAAGCAACGTTGCCGGATACATCGCTTCCGCCCACGGGCAGTCGTTGAGAATCTGCTCGTAGAGCGCAATGGCATTCTTCTTGAAATCGGGAATCTTGGCTTCGGGCAGACTCAACGCATTGAAGCAGTAGGCCATGTCGTAGAGGGCGGACGAGAGAACGGATTCGTTCGTCTTCTTGTCCTCCGCATTGCGCTGGAACAAGGCGCGCTGTTCCGGCTTGCCGATCATTTTGACCAGGTCGTTGTATTGCTTGATGGATTCCGCGATTTTCTGGTTTGCCTTCACCAGCATCTTCGTGGCGGCTTCAACCGTCAGCGGTTCTTCTTTGGCTTCTGCGGCTTGCTCGCCTTCGGCATTCTCTGACGCAGGAGCGGCGGCTTCCGCCCCTTCCGCGGGCGCAGCCGGAGCCGCGGCCGCCAAACGACGGGCTTCATTCATCGCACTGCGCGCATCGCGCAAGGCTTCGATCGCGATATTGCGATTCAACCGGGCGCGGCCAATCAGAGCCGAAGGAAGCTGCGCCATCAAATCGGGCTGCTTTTCCTTCTTTAGACTTTCCCGCAGACGATTCACATAGGCTTCGCGCGCCTCGATTTCCAAATCGCGTTGCCCCAGACGCTCGTAGCAGATGCAGAGCATGCGCTGCGCCGTGATGGAATTGAAGGACTTCTTGTAGCGCGTCGCCAAAATCTCGAACAATTTCGCGGCTTCCTCGTACTTCTCGTCCGCAAACAGCTTTTGCGCATCCGCCATCAGAGAAGAGGACGCCGTCGAATGCTCCGGATACAGCGAATAGAAGAGGCGTTGCGTTTCCGCAGCGGCAACCGTCAGATTGCGCTCCGCATAGAACTGGTTCAATCCCTGGAGAAGGTTGCCGACCAATTCCATCGTTTCGCGGTCGCGATTGCAAAACCGTTCGGCAAGATAGCCGGTTGCGGTTTCGGAGTAGAGCCGGTAAAAATCCTTTTCTTCCCCGTCCGGAAGGCCTTCCGAATACTCGATGCAGGCGCGCGCCATCGTATTGAGGCCTTGGACCGCATCCGGAATCTGCTCGGGAAAGGCCGCCAAAACGCGCTCAAACGTCTTGATGGCATTCTCGAACTGATTCTGGTGATACAGCATATTGGCCGTCTGGTATTGCTTTTTCGCAACTTCGGCGCGTTGGGCGGGTGTGATGTTGGATTCCACTTCAAAGCCCATTTCATTCAAGCGCGATGTCATCTGCTCGCACTTGGCCATGGCTTCCGGCGCCCATGCGAAAGAGGGATACTGCACATAGACGTTCACAAGGTCGTTGAGTGCCTTCATGTAAAGGTCGGCTCCACGATCCTCTTCCTCCACACGCTTGCTTTCAACCGCAATGGCAGCGGCGGCATCCAACACTTTCGTGCCTTCGTCCATCAACAGGCAACCCGTCTGGTAGCGGGCTTCGGCCATCGGCGAAAGATGGGAATAGTCCATGCCATCTTGCGCCCCCTGTTCCTGCAGCTGCTGATCGATGTTGAGGAGCTGTTCCTTGTAGTTTTCGATCATCTTCTGCGCACTCTCGATCTGCCCCTTGGCAATCTGGATGTGTGCAAGCAAGGCAACGGCACGTCCAAACCAGAGATCCTGCGACCACAGAAGGGCTTCGACTTCCTTCTGCGCCTCGGCAAAGGTCTTTTCCTTGGCGGCTTTGTCGGTCAGCGATTCGCCATACTTGACCAGCAGCTGCGCCAATTCATATTGGCTCTGCCGCTTCATGTCGGAGGTGAGCCCCGGTAGCTTCAACAGACGGCGGTATCCGTCGATGGCGCCTTTGTCGTCCTTCAAAAAGGAGAGAAGCTGCGTATACTTGTAGGCAGCGCTCAAGAAAAAGTCGCGAATGCTCTCGGGCGGATTGTCCTTGTATTTGGCAAAAAGCTTCTTGTAGATGTCCAGTGCTTCATCGTACCGGTTGCGGGCAAACAGGTAATCCGCCATCGTGGTTCGCATTGACCATGTTGCGGGAGCATCCTGATCCGGCTCCGCCTTGATGATCTTCTCCGCTTCTTCGAATTTGCCCAGCTGGAGGATCTGTTCCAATTTCTTGACCTTCAGCAAAGGACGGACTGCGGGAAACTTGACCTCCACCGCCTTCAAAACCTCCTCTGCGTAGTCCGGCATTTGGGCATTGTTCAAAAGCTCGATGTAGCGCAACTCCATCTGGATGGCAGGATCCAGCGAAGCGCCCACGCCCTGCGCACCGGCAACCCCGGCAATCAAACCGAGTGCCAAGGCGGCAGACCATGCGTGGTTTCTGACTTGCGAATGTTTTCTCAACATGCGTTCTCCTCAATGAAAATGACCCGATTCCACCGGAAAAGGGCGATAAAGTCATGTTTGAATGTGAAAATAGAGTAGCAGAACAAAAGCGATTGTTCAAGAGTTTTGCGCACTTTTGAACACATTTTCGCTCTTTTTGCATTCCCGAGTGCACAGGTTGCGGGATAGAAGGGCTCCGAAACAGAACGCACTTTCCTTCAAATCGGGGCGGCGATGACGCCATGTTCCGAAAACGAATAGTACGGGAGCGTCCTTCCGTCCGCATCCGGATAGCCGCCAATCACGATGTGATCGAGAACGGGAATGCCGAGAAGGTCGCCGGCGGCGACCATGCGCCGGGTCACGGTTTCGTCTTGGGCGGAGGGTGCCGGATCGCCCGTCGGATGGTTGTGCGCCACGACAAGGCCATCCGCCTTCTGGCGAATCGCCTCCTGGAAGACATCCCGCAGATGGACCATGGAGGAATCGGCCGTTCCCGCGAAGATCTCAAAGGTTTTGCGTGTTTTCGAACAAAGCCCGTAGCCGTATTTTCCCTTCCGCAGCGGAACGGCGAAAAAGGCCTCGGTCGGGCGCAGCATGATGCGATCGGAAAGGAGGCGTACGATTTGGACAGGGTTTCGCATATCGAGCCGTTCGAAGGAATGCTCGTCTTCCGCGGCAACGCCGTTCTGCGCCTCCTTCTGGACGCGACGCGCTACTTCAAAGGCGGCGAGAAAGGAGAGCGTGCGCGTCTTGCCGATTCCCATGAACGAATCGCCTGCATACAAACGGTCGCGGAGCGCCACAAAAGAGTTTCCGGTTTCGCGCATGATGTCTTTGGAGACCGCTTCGACCGGTCGACCCTTGCACCCGGTCCGGAGAATCAAGGCGATCAACGCCCAGTTTTCCATCCTCTCCCCTCGCGCATGGCGTTCGCGCAAATCGGGTTTTTCCGGACTCGTCTCGTGTCTGCGGGATTCCTTTTCGCTTCCTTTTTCCGGTTCCGGCAGAATCCCGGAAAAAAGATGCGCACCAAGCGGCGGCACCGCAGGCACTACTGCAGGCGTGTAATTCACGCGCCGCTCGCGGCGCAACGAACAATAGGGCGGAGTGGCGGCACCCATCGGCTCGCTCTCCGGAGCTTGGATGAGAATCGTATCCAGAAGCGGAATCTGGAGAAACAGCCCCGCTCCCACGAGCAAGCGCGACAGCCGGACAACCCACTCGGGCGGCTCTCGCCAATCCGTCCCGCGCCGTACGACGCCCAGGGCGAGATAGCAGCCGTCTTGCCGGACCGCGTCGCGCAGAATCCGGCAGGCGATCCCTTCCGCATCCGGCGCGCCCGGATCCGGAATCCACTGCGAGAAAAAGGTCGCGGAATGCGTCTGCATTTTCTTGTTCAGCGCAAACGACCAAATTTCGCATCCGTCTTCCGGAGTGTCCGTTTTCGGCGCGGCCGGACATTTCCACACCCGTTCCGACAGAAAGGCGGCAATCCGGTCGGGCGTCTGCAACTTTCGCCCCGGGGTGGCAATCTCCGCATTCAACCGCCCGGCGATTTCGAAGATGGAGCGCAAGACGGCCGTGCGGGCCGGTCCGATGCCGATGCGGCCAATCCGGCGAATGCAACCGTTCTCGAGGTTTTTGCAATCGGTCAATTCCCGGAACATCTTGCCGAGAGAATG
Organism: Kiritimatiellia bacterium; assembly: GCA_051884735.1. Lineage (GTDB taxonomy): Bacteria > Verrucomicrobiota > Kiritimatiellia > RFP12 > UBA3636 > JAEDLN01. The sequence continues at coordinate 20,572 of JBJEVW010000011.1, forward strand.
GTCGTAGGCTTCATAAAGGGCATTGGCCGTTTCCAGCACGGTCATTCCTTTTACGCCGGTTTCCAGCAACACCGCCAGCAGCTCGTTGTCCTGGAGTGCCTCTGGTCCTTCCGTCTCCAGCCGTTCGCGCGGAAGCCCCTGCCGGTTGCGCTTCGACCACCGGCTCCGCAAATTTCCGTTTCGGGCTATCAATACGCCCAACCGCCGCGCCGCACCGTCGACAAGCTCTTTTTGGCATTGCTCCGGAAGATTTGCGGATTGCAAAAGCGCAACCAGCGGCGATGGTTCTGCATCTTCGGCATTTTCGCGGGCGGGAAGCGGCTTCTTGCGGAGCAAGCGCTCGCGCACCCACCGCACGGCGGCGGCGCCTGCATCATCGTCCGCTCCGGCCGAATCGAGCGGCCATTCAGAAGGAGAGACGGGGTCGCTCATGGTTGCTCCAAAACGCCAGAACCTTGGCCGCTACCGCCGGAACCTCCGAGGCGTCGGCCGGTCCGGGAATCCATTCGACATGCAGTTGATGGCGCCACCAGGTGTTTTGGCGTTTGGCCAATTGCCGCGTCCGGACAATGGTTCGCTCCATCGCCTGCTCCTGCGTCATCGTGCCGTCCAATACGGCAAGCGCTTCGGCATAGCCGATGCCCTTTCCCGCCGTCGAAGTTTCAAAACCGGGATAGGCCGTCCGCAAACGGGCGACTTCCTCTGCGAGGCCTTGCTCGAACATGGCGCGGGCACGGTATTCGATACGGCGCTGCAACGCCTCGCGATCAAACGAAAGCCCGACAACCGGCTGCGTCTTCCGGACGGCAGATTGGCGCAAAGGAACAAAGCGCGATTCCAGACATTCCAGCAAACGGATGAGCCTGCGGTTGTTGCCGGGTTCAAGCGCGGCCGTGCTGCCGGGAGAAAGCCGCTCGGCACGAATCCGCAAGGCTTCCGGCCCATTGCGCTCCAATTCCTCCGTGAGTCGCGCCCGCTGCTCCGGATCGGCAGGCGGTGCATCGATTCCGTTCAAAAGCGCATTCACATAGAGGCCCGTTCCGCCTGCAACGATCATATCCGCTCCGGCCGTCTCCGCGGCGGCAAAAGCGGTCCGCGCATGCTCCAGCCAGGCGCCGACGCTGAAGGCTTCATCCGGATTCGCGAGATCGAGCCCGAAAACCGTCACCCCCGCCAACTCGCCCGGGGTTGGTTTGGCCGTGCCGATATCCATGCCGCGGTACACCAGCATCGAATCGGCGGAAAGCACCCACGCCCCCGTCTGCCGTGCAATCTCGTTCGCGACCGCCGTCTTGCCGGTGGCCGTACAACCGACCAGAATGCCGAGCGCAGTATGGTTCTCCGGCATGGCTAGCGTCCTTTCCGGCGAATGGCTTCCTGCAAATCGCGGAGCCGAAAGTCCGATAAATCGGAGAGAATCAAATGCGCCTTTTCGACAGCCTGCTTCGGACGGTCCGGACGCGAGAGCGCAACCGCCCCCATGCCCGCTGCGCGCGCCGCCAGGATACCCGCTTCGGAATCCTCGAAAACCACGCACCGCGAAGGCGATATACCCAGCATCCCGGCCGCCATCAAAAAGCAGTCGGGCGCCGGTTTCCCGCATGCATAATCCTGCGCGCCCAAATAAAGGGTCACATTGCCGGCGGCGTCCATGATGCGGATGGCTTCTTCGATCTCTTCACGCGGAGAACCGCTGACAATGCAGCAGGGCGCTCGCCGCGAAAGCCGCTTGAGAAGCCGGACCGATCCCATGATGCGCACATCCTCCCGGTCCCGCAACCGATGGAAAAACGGCGCCATCGCATCCGCCATTTCCTGCACATCCATGCGTCCAAGCTCCGGAAACCGTGCCACGATATCCGCATAGACCGAAGTCCAGGAACGCCCATAGACAACACGTAGCGCCCACTCGTACCCGACTGGACAGCCAACCGAATCCAAATACTCCGCCGTCGCCGGAACCCACAAAATCTCCGTATCCAGCAACGTTCCGTCCAAATCGAATAGATAAGCCCTGTTCATGGCTTCATCCTATCAGACTTGTTGTCCCATCGCAAGAAACCGAAACCTCGGGCTTATTGTGCTGGCCAGGATTAATGTGCGTATTCGTCAAAGGCCTATCGGACTTCCTTTTTATGGAAGATCCGTTTCATAGATTCTGGGGCATCCTTCCGGGTTTGCAGACGTTTCGAAACCTCATCCTTCATGAACTTTGCGCTTATTGGCCGTTTTTTTTCTCCGACATAGCGGCTTTTACATCCCTGTTGAGGTATTCGTCAGGATTTCGTTCCGGTGAATAGCTAGGAAAAAAGTGCAGCCGAATTCGATCCCCTCGCTCCAAGAGCCATTGCTCAAGACAGTTGGCATGGTGGACTCTCAAGTTGTCATCGATGAGAAACATCATACCGGAGAGAGAGAGTTCAAATCACGACGGTCGCCGACACGGCGACCACGCGATTTGGAATCTCTGCAAAAACATGAAGCTTTGCGTGAGCAATGGCTCAGCCTCGCGAAGATAATGTCACGCAGAGAACGCATAGCGTGGGGGCTTTTCGCCCAGGAATCGGGGGCACGGGAGGGACGGGCTTCCGCTCGTCCGCGGCAGAATTGAGAATCGCATGCGAGCCAATCCAAAAATCAACCCGTGCGGCCTTGGGCTAGCTCGTTACCCAAAGGACAATCTCTATCGGATTCAAGTATACGAGGAACGTGGCGACACCCGCGAATTCGTGAAAATGCATCTTGATTATGCGTCCGTGTCTCGCGATGACTGCATGAAGATACCACTGCCGACCAAACAAAAGCCATCCCCCTTCCTCCTCGCTCCGGAAGAGTTGTCTCCCATGCACTGCCTCCCCGCGTGCACGCAACAGATGAGGACCTAGCCGAGATCGTCATACCCGGGTGGCGGTACGATCAAATCGCCGAGGCCGTACTTCAGATGTACGAGAAGACCGGCGCCATTTATTCGCAATACGCATTTTGCTGCACCCCCGATTATTCGGTTTACGGGGAAATGCCCATGTGGCGTCAAATTGAATCGGTCGCGCACAGTCGTTGGGTAGGCGCAATAAACGGTCGCCGGATCGCCCGTCCACCAACTGGGACTACTGGGACAAGTGGGACTGCCGGAACTTTTCGCAGCTGCCCCATTCGTCCCAGTTGTCCCATTCGTCCCATTCGCGCAGCCATTCGCCAGCTGCTAGCATTCCGCGAGGCCGCCGGATCGCCCGCTGTGAACACCTTTTGCGGCAAATCCAAGACCCAATGGAGCCGGAAACGCTTGAGCAACATTCGCCGCACGGAGACCGAAGCGTTGTCGGTGTTGCTCAAGAAGGTGTTCTTGATGATGATCGCCGCGCGACCGCCGCGCTTCAGCTTCGCCATGAAGTATTCCATGAACATCAGCGCGGTCTCTTGGCGTCAACCGGTTTTCCTGCGATTTCCTTTTTCGACCAGGCGCAGACGAGTCGGGCCAATTTGAGACCATTTTTTGCAATCATCGCGCCCTTCGTTTTATACTCGGATGCCGAAACGGCCGGTGCCTCGCGGGGGGGGCACCGTGGGCGACATTGTGAATGAAGTCATTCCGACTCTTCCTCCAGGCGGCCAGGGACCCGGACGAAAAGCCGGCTTTCTCCAGTGCTTCCGCCAGACCACGGAATTCGGCATTCGTTTCGACAAGGCCAGCCAACTCTGAAAAGTCGGCGGTTCTGCCGGGTTGGCGCTTCTTCAGTGATATGCCTTTCCCCACAGCCGCCGATTCCAGCCGATCCGAGATGATGCTTTCCTCGAGAGCAATCGCTTCGATAGGAAATCCCGCCTTCAGGGCAGCATTGATTTGTCCAAACGCAAGTTTGTAGGCCTCATACTTGGCCATATTTTTCGGTTCGTCTTTCCGTGTATTCATATTCATCTTGATTTCCAATGCCCGGTTTCGGGGTCTTCCGTGCCGCTTGCCGGGCGACAAACGGACACGGTTCGTCATCGGAGGTATTTCACGAGAGAACCACCATCCAGATGCGAGAATTTTGTGGCATAGCGCTTCAGAGCTTCGATTTCTGATTCGTCGGTTATCCAATCCTCCGCAGGCGGCGTCTCCGCCTCTCGCTACCGCTCGCCCGCGCTCCCGCGCGGGACGGCGCGATCTTCGGCTGTCAAGACTCCCGACCCTGCTTTCTTGTTTTACCGGTTCAATCCTGAGAAAGAGCCAGCCGGAACCCGATGACGCCGTAGCGGTAGCCGGGGTAGCACCAGTCGCGGCGGGACGCCAGGCAGTCGCCGGCGTTGCCCCAATAGCCACCGCCCCGGAGCACGCGAACGGCGCCAACAGCAGTGGCAGTCCATTCCCACACGTTGCCGTGCATATCGTATAAACCGAAAGCATTCGGCTCCTTCTGCCCGACCGGATGCGTATGGTCATCGCTATTGTCCCCATACCATCCCATGGCGTCCAGCGGTCCTTCCTCGCCATTGGCGCGCTTGCCCCAGTCGCCCGTTCCTCCGGCACGGCAGGCATACTCCCATTCCTCCTCCGTCGGCAGACGAAACTTCTTCCCCGTCTTTGCATTCAGTTTCTTGATGAACTCCTGGCAATCGTTCCACGAAACATTCTCCACCGGCAAATCGGGGCCTTTGTTTTCCGACGGATTGTTTCCCATGATAGATTCCCATTGCGCTTGCGTGACTTCCGTCCGTCCCATCATGAAATCCCTCCCGGGAATC
>JBJEVW010000012.1:0-6109 GCA_051884735.1 Kiritimatiellia bacterium
TTTGTATCTTGATGTTGACGATGGTGGTTGTTTTCATGACGCATGAAATACTACCATAAGAGGCATTAATATGTCCAGAACAATAACTTATTGAAAGTGCGAAGTTTACAAATTTTTCTTGACGGGGGGGTAATTGTATTCTTCTAGGAAAATTCACGCGAAAAGGATTTTTAGGCAGCCCCCTCCCCCCCCCAAAAAAAACAGTCTCACGCCACATTTTGGATGCAATCCATGAGTGTAGCATAGGAGTTATTCCAAAACTCCGTTTTGCGGAATTATCCGGAAACAATCCCAAATCGATATTCGCATCATGACGCAATGGCTTATTCAAATCGTTTGCTTTTGGTAGAAGAGGCGCAGAAGAAAGAGGATTGTACGTGAAACGTTGTATGTGTGTGACGGAGATTGTAAGCGAGGCAATGAAAATTGTCGCGGAAGATCGTGCATCGTCTCCAGAGGAGGCTGAGTATTTCTTTCGCGGCGAATCGGTGAACTATCGCCATCGGGAAGACGAGAGCGCACCGCTTGAAACGGATTTTCCTTGCTGTCTTTACCATGACCAAGGCTACATCGATCATGAACGCGATCTGTATCAAGAAGCCTTGCGTTACAATGTGATTTCGTTCGAGCAAGACAAGACGATGGTCGAGCGTCTCACACGAATGCAGCATTATCGGTTGCCGACCCGGTTTGCGGATATCTCGACGAATCTGCTTCTTGCGGCGTTTTTCGCGGCGGGTGGCGAGCGCATGAACGCCAAGGACAGGGAAAACGATGATGGCTACATTCGCGTCATCAAGGTCGCCAAGCACAAAATGAAGTCGCTCACGAGCGATATCATTGTGGCGATTGCGCATTTGCCCCTGGTCAAGAAGGAGGACGTCCATCCCGGCAAGGTGAATGGACTTTCGGCCTTGCGCTATGAGATCACGAACGAGCGCCCGGGCTTCTCCATGTGTACGCGCGTGAGGACGAGAAGAATGAATGGCTGATAAAGGTCGAAGCGGATTTGCGTCGGGAGATTCAGCACGTGTGGGCGTTCAAGCCGGTTTTGAACAACCGGAGAATTCGCGCCCAAGGGGGAGCGTTTCTTGCCTTTGGCTGTGGGGATGAAAAAGCGAAACTCACGCCGTCATTCTCGCCAGATGACTATAACGATGAAACGAAGCCATCGTATGGCATCAAGCAAATCGGCTATGTGCAGATTAAAGCCAAGAGCAAGCAGCAGGTTCTCAATGACTTGCGGATGTTCGGGATGCCGGCGGAAAATGTCTATCCCGATCTTGCCGATGCCTGCAATGAAATCGGTGAACACTATAGGACAAAGGAGGGCGAAAAATGAACAAAAGAGCCAAATCCAAGGACTGTGAACTGTAGATGTACATTACGGTCGGGACAATCAAGACGATCGACCTTTCAAACCACACTTTCACGCTTGAACCAATTGCCGGCTACAGATTTCAAGTGAAGGATGGAGACGAGAATTCGTGGAAGATCATCTTCAAAGAAGATGGGGACAATCCAACCGCACTGATGTTAATCGAGCAGGGGGCAAAGTTCGCATTCAATGCCGAATTGACGAGCGGTCTCATTCTGCTGAAGCAGAACAGAACGCGAATTTCCGTGACGGTTGAGACAACTAAGGTTTCTCAAAAAGATGTTGCTCCGAAACCGGAGAATGGGATTACTCGGAAGATTGCAAACGCAATCAATGATAGTGCGCCCGTGGAGATAGAAATCCAATGAAGATACTGGTCAGAGTCTGCAAAGAGATTTCTTACACATTGAACTCGGAAAGAAGGTGATTATGAGTTCAGTATCAAAGCCGATTGCTTTCGTCAGATGCTTGATTAAGGCTTGTCATGGAAGAATTATCTGTCATCTGCTCACCCTTGTTGCGATCTGCGTTCTTGCGTATATCGCCAAGGATTTTCTTCTGTCGTTGAATCAGCAGAGAAGTCAATCGATGCACATGATTGAGACCTCTGGTACGAACGTCTGCATCTCCTGCTTTGGAACCGTGACAACAAACATTTTCCACTTTTCTTCGCAGGTAAAATGACCAACGAGAATGATAGCAAGCAGATTCCCATTTCCACTGTGTATGAAACATTGTGGAAATGTCGAGATTTTGAGATTGACCATGTTTGGCAACGAGCCGTGTTTCTGTCGGCCTTTCTAATTGCCTGTTTTGCTGGATATGGAAGTGTTGTTGTGGGGTTTGCAACGGCTGAAAAGGTCACGATTCCGTTGCAGATGATCAACACTTTGTTGCTCGGCATTGCGATGATTGGCCTCATCCTTTCGCTGATCTGGATTATGATGGCAAAGGGCTCAAAAGCATGGTATGAGCATTACGAGAGAGCAATCGCGGCATTTGAACAGCGCATCGGGGTGTTCGAAGTCGATTCTTTCGCAGGTGTATTGAATGCGCATAAGATGAGTGGATTTGAGATTCCACCGACATCCAGTTGGATTTGGAACACGAAAGGTGGCGCCTACTCGGTTGCTAAAATCAATATTGTCATTGGCCATGTGTCATCATTGGTGTGGCTTGGATTGATCGTTGTGCATCTTGTGATATCGGCTCGACAATGCTAGACTCGATTCGATGTGTTCGCTTCATTCACATGGCTGTACGATGTTCGGGTTTTGTCCTTTAGCGCGATAATGAGTTTGCTGTTGTTTTGGCTCTACACGAGTTGTTCGATAAAGAGTACGTTTCTGAGGGAGAATTGATGATCAAAAAAATCTTCACGTTGGCGGTGATGTCTACCGCGCACCTACACGGTCTACGGCAAGGCGGATCTCGATGCGACGAACGAGTGGACGCCCGTCACCGATGAGAATCGCGACGCGATGCGTTTTTTCAAGATTGGTGTGAAAATCCGGTAGTTTTATTCAATCAATACTGTTTATCAAAGGAACAGAAGATGAATCTATACACTAGAAAATGGTGCGCTGTGTTGGCGAGTCTTTTCGGCATGGCGTTCGGGGGGCAAGCAGCGGATATCCGGCTGGTTGCCGATGGGACGACGGGAGGGAGAGTATTGCGGAACGGGTTACGGCATCAGCGTCAATGTATCGACGCCGGTCACGGACGCGAACAAGTCCCGCATGCGGTTCTTCAAGGTTGTGGTGGAGTTGCAGAAGGCAAAAACATTTAAATAAAGGAGTACGAGCTGTGAAGAATTTGATGATGTTGGCGGGGGTGTGTCTTGCGCATGCCGTGTTGTTTGCGGCGGATGTACCTACTATCCTGTCCTCGAAGATGCGTACGAGCGACAAGACGATTATGGATATCACCTACATCGTAAATTCGCCCAAGGCGATGGTGGATGTGCGTGCACTGGCGTTTCAGGACGGCGAGCGCAGCTTCTGGAAAGTCGTGCGCCCGAAGACATTCGTTGCAGATGCGGACGGAAATCCGACGGCCGGGAATGTAGGCGATGGCATACCGGCGAATACGCCACTCAATCTTTCATGGAAAGTTCCGAGCGACTGGGATATTGACATTGCCAAGGTGAAGTTCGAGATCCTTGTCTTGGATGTCGCGCAGCTGCCTTTGAAGACGCTGACGATTCCCGCGACGGCGAAGAATCCGGCGATGACGATTGCTTACAATTCGCAGTCCGGTACCGACATCTTCAACGCGCTTCTGTGGCATTGGGCAGACGGCGCGACCGACCTTCTGAACGACAATGGTTATGTCTATCTTGATCACCCCTACGCCAATCAGGTGGATACGACGAACATCCGTATCGTCGACCGCACGACGATCGCCAATCGTCCCGAGGCGCTTCGCTATCTTTACCGGAAGATGGGGTGGGAGCCGCTGGAGGGCGGCAATTTGATGGACTATGTGCGCCGGTTGACGCGCAAGGATATTTGGTTCAATTCGGGGACGCAGACGGCGGCAATCAAGACAAGCACGAAGCCGAGCTCGCTGTATCTCGGCGAGAAGGCTTATTGCGTGATTGACGTCTCCGGCGGACCGGACGCCGTGAGCTATCCCGTCACCTATCTCGACACCGAACCCGTGAACGGCTGGGACGACACCTACAAGACGACCAAGATATTGCTGCGCCGATGCGAAGCGGGCAAGTTTCAGATGCAGAAAAACAAGGAAGTGACGTTCACGAAACCGTTTTATATGGGGGTCTTCACCATTACGCAAAAGCAGTATGAGCAGGTCATGGGGCGAATCCGACGCCAAGCGAACATCACGGCGATTTGCGCCCGGTGGAAATTTCCTGGAATGCAATCCGGGGCGACTCGGCCGTCTACACGTGGCCGACGGTGAAAACGGTTGATCCGGCAACGTTCGTCGGCAAGATCCAGGCCAAGACGGGTCTCAATTTTGACTTACCCACGGAAGCCCAGTGGGAATATGCCTGCCGTGCGGGAACGTCGTCGAAATATAACAATGGAGGAGATGATGGAGGTGATTGGTCTACGCCGGGGAATAAAGACGTCAGTGTCTTGGCCCGATGTTGGACAGACCAGTCGGTCGCGGTTGGACTGTATCTCCCTAACTTCTGGGGACTGTACGATATGCACGGCAATGTCGGTCAGTGGTGTTTAGACTATAGCGACGGCTATAATAGCGATCCGGCGATTGACTATGCCGGTGCGGAGTCAGGGTCTGCCCGTGTGATTCGCGGCTACTACAGGTACGACCACTACTACAACGCCACCTCGTTCTACCGGTACGGTGACGCGCCGTCCAGCAACGGCAGCTACTACGGCTTCAACACCTATCTTGGCTTCCGCCTTTCCGGGACCCTGGCAGAATGAAAAGCGGTAGCTTGTCGTCGCGGCGCCACGCGCGGTAGCGCGAGCGACGCGACGACCGGAGGCAAGAAGATGCAGGTGCGCGTCATAACAATGCGGTATCGAGAAGGACTTCAAGGGTTCTCCGAGGATATTCTGCAAAAGGTCACGTTTGGAAAGAGTGTCCTTGCCGTTGTAACCAATCAAAAGTTTTGAAAAGGGTCAATTACTCAAAATCAAAAGGGTCGTTGAAAGAAAAAAAGTCCCAGTGGATAATTCCATCGGGACTCCCTATCATTCTAGCGCAGAACAGTTGTGTATGCACGTATTACAATGCTCTCCGGACGATATCGACCTAATGGAAAGACTTATTCTTGACCGCCACGTTCGTCCGGAGCTTACCAACCGAGCTTACTATCACAAACGCGAAAGATTCGGCTTGCCTAATTGCTCCCGGCGGCCAGCCGTGATATCCGGAACGGATATTCGCAAAATCACGCGTAAGGCGGTCGCTTGAAATCCAGTCGAATTTCCCGCCACGCCACACACCATCGATCAGGCAGAAAAGGCACGCGAGACAGTCCGGGTTTTCGTGCGTGTTCTCCGGCGACAATGCCAAAAGGCTCCCATCCAAATAGCGATAGCGCAAGCCGGACGAAGTCACGGAATCCAGGGCGATTTCAACGCCGTCAACGGGCGACGCTTGCGATCCGTCGAATCCGCCGTAGTCCCACCGAAGGTCGGCGAAAGAAACGCATTCCGTCGCTTCCATCTCCGGCTTGTCGCCGTCAATGTCGATTCGGTCGGACACATCGGCAACGAGTTCCGCTTTCAGCCAATTCCAAAACGATTTCCAAAGTTTCTTGATGCTCATGCCTTGCACTCCAACGCGATCCTTTCCATTTCCTCCTGCGTCAGCCCGAACGCCTCCATCGCCTTTTGCGCGACGGACGAATGGCGTACATAGTTCATCGAATTGCACCACCACGCCTGCAACTCCGCGTCCGCCTGCAACGCGCTCATGAGCGTAGGAAGTTTCCCGGCGATTGCTTCGTGCGCAACAAGCTTCTCCTGCGACAGGCGCACGGACAAGCACCGCTCCTGCACATTCATCGTGAACGATTCGCCGTCCTCCGACAGCCGGAACACGGGCTTTCGAATCGCGAACGGAATATCGTTCTTCACTTCATCAGTCATGTTCGAAACGGGCTTGAACCCTTGAGCCGTCAGAAGCGCGGTTTGCGCCGTCCGCATTTCCTCGCTCCAGTCGTCCGGGACTTTCGCTAGTGTACTGTTCTCAAATTAACTAACCCTTGAAGTATCCCTGGATGCCGTT
>JBJEVW010000013.1:0-6106 GCA_051884735.1 Kiritimatiellia bacterium
GATCACCACCATTATGGTGGAATCCGGAAAAAAGTCTCTCCTTTTCTTTTTGTCTGACGAAAATCATTTTTTGCCAGTATTTTCAGGCAAAATTGAAAATCTGGAATAAATGATTCCGGATTTTCCGGGATAAGGGTGGTTCGCGAGCCGTTACGGGGGGAGGGAATACCAGACTATCCATGGGGGATTGAGAAGGCGGGGAAGGGACGTTTTGCGTTTCGAAGCAGAGCGGTTCTATCGTCTTTGGAGGGCGTTGTTCTTACTGGACTTTTTCCCAAACTTTTATTAGACTAAAAGAGTTTTCCATACCTTCCGCAAAAATCGATTTTTCTCTTCCCTTCTTTTCCGTTTTCCAGAGGTCATGCCGGGTGCCCGATTAAAAGACATAGCCAACAGTCTCGGTTGTTCGATTGGGGTTGTTTCCCACGTTCTCAACCATTCGGAAGGCAACATTTCGTGTTCTGACGCCTTGCGGGACCGCATTCACCGCAAAGCGGTCGAATTGGGGTATTTGGGGAATTGGACGAGTCGAACCTTGCGGGTGAAGCGGACGAATACGCTTGGCGTTTTTGTTCCGCCGGCATCGTCGGCGTTTTTTCGCAGTGCCTACGAGGGGCAGTTGCTTGCCGGTGTCAGCGAGGTTTGCCGGGAGTGCGGCTATGATTTGCTGTTGATTTCGATTCCCGGTTCGGCCGGTGCGGAGGAGTGTGCGACGAAATTGGCATCCCGGCGCGTGGACGGGCTTGTTTTGCTGCATGTTCCGGAATCGGCGGATTGGCTCCAGCCGCTTGTGGATCTGAAAGCGAACTGTGCGGCGGTCAACTATTTCGGGTCGGTCTTGATCCCATCGGTCAATTTTGACGATCGTGCCGCCACATTTCTGGCGGTCAGCGAAATGGTCCGGATGGGGCATCGGAGGCTTGGCTATGTAGGGGCTCTGCGGATTGATGCAGGCTATTCGACGCAGCGCCGGCTCGACGGATTTTTAGGAGGATTAGCGGAATCGCATCTCCGGCCTGATCCGCATTGGATTTTCGAGGCGCGGTATTCGGGGGGACCTTCGCCGGATTGGCGCAGGCTTTCGCCGCGGGATTTGGCGCAGTGGTTCGCCGCGCGTTTTGTCGCCACGCGGCAGGAATTGCGTCCGACGGCGTTTGTCTGCCATTCGGATGCCGTTGCCGCGCTGTTACTCACGGAGTTTCACCGGATGGGCGTGCGGTGTCCGGAAGATGTCAGCCTCGTCGGGCTTGACGATGCACCGATTTCGCGAAGTCTGTTTCCTTCGCTCTCCACGATCCGTCAGCCCCTTTCGGACATGGGCGCCCGTGCGGCGCGCTATGTCCTGGACGCCTTCGAGAAACTTCTGTCTGGATCCAGCGCAACCCCTCCGGGCATTGCATCGCAGCCACCCTTGGAGACGGCGGCCCGCGTCCGCGGCAGGCGAGGGCGGCCCAGTTCGGCTTTGCAGACGGTTTTGGCGCAAGAAGCCAACGCCCGGACGGAGGCGGCATCGGAGCAGGCTCCTCCTGTCCGGCAAGCGCGCCGGAAACTGTTTTTGTACACGAAGCCGGAGTTTATTTTGCGGGATTCCACCGTTCCGCCCCATCACGCATAGTTTTTCACCCCAAATCAACCGTTTTTTCCAGTATGAACCCTGTATCCACCAGCGAACTCGCAAACCTTTTCGATTGTTTCATTCCGAATGCGGGTTCCGTTTCCTTTGAGCAGTTGATGGGCGGACACATCAATCTCACCTACAAAGTCCAATCGGCTGCCGGGGAGCAATACATTTTGCAAGCCGTTAACACGAATGTGTTCACGAACATCGCAGGGCTCATGGAGAACGTATTCCGGATTTCGGCCCATTTGGAGAAGAAACTCTTGGCGCCGGAGCAGGATCCGCGCAGTTTGCGCGCCTTGCGCTTTGTGCGTCCTGTCCGGCAAGCGTCCTGTCTTGCCGACGGCAAGTGGTATTGGCGTGTGTACCATTACATTGACGGTGTTGTCACGCGCACGGAGGCGAAATCTCCGTCGGAAGCCTTTACGGCGGCAAAGGCATTTGGCCGATTCCAGTCACTTTTGGCGGATCTCCCGGAGCCGCGGCTGAACGAAACGATTCCGAATTTCCACAATACGCGCAGCCGGTTCGAAACGATGGAGAAGGCCATTTCGGGCGATATTTGCGGACGAGCCGCGGGTGTGCGCGAGGAAATCGCCGGCATCCGCGCCTTGCGGGACGCCGCCTTGGAGGTCCAGTGTGCATTCGAAGCCGGGTTGATGCCGGAACGTACGGTGCACAACGATGCGAAATTTTCGAATATTCTGTTGGATGCGAACGATGGGCATGCCGTTTGCATCATTGATTTGGACACCTGCATGCCTGGGCTGTCGCTCCATGACTTTGGCGATTTGGTTCGTTCGATGGTGTGTTTTGCACCGGAGGACGAGAAAGACGTCACGAAAATCCGGGCCAATCGCGAGATGTTCTCGGCGCTGTGCGACGGGTTTCTTTCGGAGGCCGATGCGTATCTCACACCGACCGAGCGGAAATTGTTGCGTGCGGGTGGTGTTTGCATGACGACCGAGGTTGCCGTTCGCATGCTGACGGACTATCTGCAAGGCGACACCTATTTTCGCGTTGCCTATCCGGAGCACAATCTTGTGCGTGCCCGTTCTCAAATGACGCTCGCCCGTTCCATTTTGGACGAGTTGCCGACCGCCTAACCCTGCATGCCGCGGAATCGGATTCCCCGGTTTGTCGCGGCGTTATGGTTTGACCATTTTGGTAGACTCCCCAGGAGCTTCACATGGATCAGAATCTACTTCGACCTGATTTACTTCCGCCAACGGTTCCATCGCTTGCGTTGTGGCTGCTTGCCCTTCTGGCGATGACGATATGGATTGTAGCCCGGCTATCGCTCAAACGGCGCAATATTCCTGTCCGCAGGTGGTTTTTGATGACCGTTCCGTTGGGAACGAGTGCCTGCTGGACGTTGTTTCAGTTGATGGGCCGGTATCTGTTTTTGCAGACGCGGTGGCATCTTCTGTTCGTCGCCTTTTTGTCGGCCCTCTGCGTCGAAAGCGTATCGGTGCTGTATCGGAGGGAAGTTTCCACGATCCACCGCAAGTGGCTTCCGCGCTTTTTGGTCGGATGCCGCACGGGGGCGGTTTGCGTCCTTCTCTTCATTTTGCTCCAGCCGGTTTTGGTCGGCGAGAATACCCGTGTCATCCGGCGTCAAGTGGTTGTCCTATTGGATGATTCGGCCTCGATGAATTTCCTCGACAAATATTGGACGGACGCCGAACGGCTTGAAATTGCGCACGCTCTGGGAATGATTCCCTCAAACAAACCGACAATGTTTTCCGGATTTCTGGAGGCGACGGAAAAGCGGCGCAAGGATGTAACGGAACGCATTGCCTACTTGGATGGACCGGGGGATCATAATCCGCCTCGCGATGAATTAAAGGCATTCGCGAAAGAAAGCGTAGAACATTGGACGAAAATCGCCGACCAGATGGACGAACTCGGCAAAAGTCTGAATGCCACGCATGCCTCTCTCGTGGCCATGATTCCGCGGGTTGCGGCCTTTGTCCGGCAGACATTGGTCCCCAACATCAATATGCTTGCGGATTTGGCGGGGCGCGGCAATGTCGCTGCTCGGGATTTGAAGGGAGCGCTGACCCGCATTGACGGCAATCTCGCCTATTTGCTTCCGATTGCTCCCCAATTGCAGCAAGCGGGGCTCCTGTTGCGCTTGGACGGTTTTTCGCAAGAAGAGCGCGAGAAAATCTTTGCGGTTTCCGACACGACGCGTTCCGCCATTGCCCGGCGGCTGCTGACGGAAAAGCTCTGGCACGGACAATCGGCGATTGAGCGCCTGCGGAAGGATTTCGATTTGCGGATTTACCGGTTTGGTTCCGATGCCGAGCCGGACCCGGAGCTGAAACGGGCGGGAGCCGTGGCGGAGAGCAATGGCATCGACGACAAGGAGAAAGCCAAGGAAGCGTCCTTCCGGGCGGAGACCGACTTCACGAGCGCCTTGGAGAAAGCCCTCACGGACATTCCGTACGAAGAATTGGCGGGCTTCTTGATTCTCACCGACGGACGCCACAACGGGGATGCCGGCGTGGATGCCGTTTCGCGCCGGCTGGGCGGATCGGGCATTCCGATCCATTCCATCGTCATTGGCGGTTCGCGGTTGCCGAGCGATTTGGCCATTGGCGTCGCGACGGCTCCGGAATCCGTGTTTTTGGGCGACAAGGTGCGCATTTCCGGAACGGTTGCCGCCACCGGCTACTTCAACAAGTCGGCGAAGCTTTCGCTGTATCTTGGCGACGAGTTGCTGGAAGAAGAGACCCTTCTCATCAAGTCGGAAGAATACGAGCAGGAATTCCGGTTTACGCACATTCCGGAAGAGAAGGGTGTCGTCCGGTATCGTCTTGTCGTGGAAACGCCGGAGAACGACGAATTTCCGGAAAACAACGAATGGGCGCTGGACGTATCGGTGATGGACGACCGCACGAACGTCCTGTTGGTCGATTCCCGTCCGCGCTGGGAATTCCGCTATTTGCGCAATCTCTTCTATGGACGCGACAAATCCGTCCACTTGCAGGAATATCTGCATCATCCGGATGTTGTTGCGGGGCAACCGAACGAGCCGTTGCCGCCGGCGGATGTTTCCCGCAAGTTCGGCGATTCGGAAAGTGGCGCCTATCCGCGCAATCGTGCGGCATGGAGCAAGTTCGACGTCATCATTCTGGGCGATTTGAGCGAAGAGGAATTGCCGCCCGATGTCGTTTCGAACATCAAGTATTGCGTGGAGCAGCGTGGAGCGCTCCTCGTTTCCATTGCCGGTTCCGAGGCCTTTCCGCATGCCATCCGCAATCCGGAGATGCTTTCGTTGTTGCCGATCGAAGTCAAGCCGAGTCTCGAAAAAGGCGTTTCGGCGGACGAGACGGCCTTCCGGTTCCGGCTGGCTCCATCCGGGCGCAACCATCCAGTCATGCAGCAATCGACCAGTTCGTACGAAAACGACCAGATCTGGAACGATTTGCCGGAGATGTATTGGCGGCATCCCGTGACGAACGTCAAACCGGGCGCAGAGGTCTTGGCGTATGCCGAGCCGGCGGACGCACCCGAGACGGAGATGTTTGCGCGCGACACGGCGAAGATGCTGGATCAAGACCCGGGGAAAGCGGTCGAGATGATGACGAAGTTTCGCGAAATGCAGCGAAACAACGCGCTCATCGCCGTCCGCAACCAGGGCCGCGGCAAAGTTCTTCAATTGATGACCGACCGCACGTGGCGGTTGCGGTACCGCGTCGGCGATACGCGCCACCACCGTTTCTGGGGGCAGGTATTGCGTTGGGGTGCCGGCGAGAAATTGCGTGCCGGCAACCAATATGCCCGCATTGGAACGGATTTGCTCCGGTATGCGCCGAACGATCCCGTGACGGTGCAGGCTCGCTTCCAGGATACGTCCTTCCAAGCTCTCAACGACTTGAAGCCGGAGGTCTTTGTCACCGATTCGCTCGGCAAGGAGATTCGCTCGATCCGTCTCCGTTATCGCGAGGATTCGAACGGCTTTTACGAGGGAGAACTTGCGCCGATCCAGAAACCGGGTTACTACAAAGTCCATCTGCGGTGTCCGGAAGCGGCGCGGATTCTCGGCGGCAATTGGCCCGAGGTCAGCGAGGCCCAATTTGTGGTTGTGACCTCGCGCCGGCCTGCCGAATTCGTAAAAGTATCCGCATCCTGGGATACGCCGCGGCGGATGGCATCTGTTTCCGGAGGATTGGTCTTGCCGCCATCCCGTCTGGAGGAGGCGCTCGAGCAGTATGGCGAGGGCAATCGCGTCATGCACGAACGTTCGGAGATCTATCTTTGGGATCATCCGTTGCTCTTCCTTTTGTTGATTGGGCTTCTCACGTCGGAGTGGATTCTCCGCAAGCGGGTTTCGCTCATGTAGGGCGCTTGCCGGTTCCGTCGTTTGCCTTGTTTTCTCCTTTTCCGTTTTCTTCCGTCTGATTTTCCATTCCTTTGACCGGGTTTTCCATCATGAAACTGAAATTCTTCCATCATGGCGACAAGATGCCGCGTCCAACC
>JBJEVW010000014.1:0-6041 GCA_051884735.1 Kiritimatiellia bacterium
CTTTGTGTTTTTATCTTGCGGCTTTGCGGGTGTGGTGGCTCTGCGTTCTCAGCGTCCTCTGCGGGAAACAAATAACCCGCGTATGCGCGGTGCGCGGGTCGGCGGCGAGAGTCGGGAGTCCCGAGTGGCGAGCCGCCACGGGACACGCGAAGATCTGCACGGTTACGGGAGATCATACGATGGACTGTTTTCCACCTATTGCCGACCTTTCAGGGGACTTTTTCCTCTCCTTCGCCATTCGTCCGTGACAGCGCGTTCCGGAAATCGGGTTAAGCGTGACAAATCGCCATCCGAAAAGGTTTGCTTGCTTTTTGGAGTGCAATCCATATGGGCATTTTCGGAAAGATTTTCCTACGATGGAAGAATTACCGCTTTTGGTGAACAAACAGAAGGAAGCCGTCAGGGTTTCGATGCGGATTCAAGGGGGGATTTGTCCAAGCGCCGGAAGATACGCGGAAGGAAAGAGAGGAGGACAAGAACGGCCAGGGTCGCAAATATGACGCTCCGGTAGAATGTGCGGTATGCGGGAACAAAGCGCATTTGGACATCCATGGCGGACGGAAGAGGTGCGGGCAGTACAAGCGTCATTCCGTATCGTCCGGACTTTTCAACCGGAATGGTGGTTCCGTCTGCCAGTGTCGCCGTCCATCCCTTGTTGAAACTTTCGCCGATATGGACGGATTGTGTATGGGCGGGAATGGAAAAGACGCGTGTATTCGCCGTTTCGCCTGTGATGGAAAGCGGAATTTCCTTTTCCCCGTCGAACGCCGTTATCCGGCTCTGAAAGACGGGGTTTCGATAGAGGCGGAAAGCTGCGGATTCATGAACAAGAGGCCATCCCGCCTCCAGCACATTTGTTGGATTTGCGGAAGGCGGACAAAGAATCAGCGAGACGCCGGCGCGCGCATAGTCGTCCGGATCGAAAGACGCCGGGCGGAGCGGTGCGCAGCGAGGCGGGGGAACCGTTTCATATCCATTTTGGAACCGGATGCCATAGACGCCGGGCGTATTCAGTTGCATGTAGTCGAAGTCGGCATTCGATACGATGACGACCGAACCGTTGCCGGCTTCCGTGCGCAGCGTTTCAACCCATGGAGGTGTTTTGTAAAGGGCGTTTTGCTCCTGTGGCGGATCAGAAAATGTGATCCAGGTTCTGGAGTAGAGATAGATTTCGGAAAAAGTCGCAATAAGCAGCAGGAAAATGCAAAGATGAAGAAATTTTTGTCTGGCATGGATCGTGAAGATCAAGATGATGCTTGCCAGCAAAAGCAGATGAACCGCCAGATTTTCGGGTTGCCACATCTTGAGGCGATACAGTTGGCTGAGCGTTCTTTCCACAATCCAGTCTGCGCGTGAAAGTTTATTGGGCGGAATCGACGAGACGACTTTTGCCGTAAGGTCGGAGACGAACCGAGGCTGGAAGATTTCCAGCAAGACGCTGAAAGCAAGCCATCCCACGGAAACGACGATATAGACCAACAACAATTTCCGGAACAGTTTTTGGTTTCTGCTTTCGAGAGACAATTGCCGTATCATCCAAACCGCCAGCCATGCGCATCCCAACGCAAAAACCGGGGTGACCCGATGGTAAAGCCAAGTGACGGCGGGTGTTTGCGGTAGAATGAGTCCGACGAGATAAAGAGCTTTAGCCGCGGCCGGCGCATCTTTCCGGAAGAGAGCCATGGTCCCCAAGATAAAAGGGGCCGTACCGATAAAAAGTTCGTCGAAAAGATCGGAGGCAAAAAAAGCCGGACAATTCAAAGCGTCGGGCGTACCGAGAACGAACGGGAAAAGGAGGGAAACCAATGTCGGCGTGCTTTTGAGCGCTTGCCACACACCGACGAACGGCATTTGTTTGCATCTTGCCAAGTAGGCGGGGATTGTCTCCATCCAGACGTCCAAGCAAAGAAGAGAGGTGAAAACAACCGTCGTGAAAAACAGTACGGCAATCCGAAACAACATCCGACGGTCGTGCCGGAACCCGTAAGCGTGGACAAGGAATACCGTTCCTGTAATGATTGCCACAAACAGGCAGGCTTGCAGATGCCCTCCGCGAAAGGCGAGTGCGGTGAAAATACAGAGAAGCGGGGACAAAAGCAAATGCCGCCGGAATGCCCGGAAAGCGGCCCAAAGCATCCACGGCGCCCAACAGAGCGCACCGAGCACCCAACGATGGCTGTACCAGGTAATGAATTGCGACGCAAATCCAAATGAAATCGCTCCCAGCAAAGCGGCGGTCGACTTCAATCCCTCTCTGCGGAGAAACAGCAACATGCCCAACCCGGCGATCAAGAATTGGAGGACGATGCCCAGATTCCAAGAATCCCAAAACGGAAGCCAGCGGTAGAGTTGGTTGTGCCAGTCGCCGGGACAAAGCATCGTGTTTTCCAGAATCGGCGCCCCATTATGCGCGTATGGATACCACCCGATATAGCCGTCTTGCCGAAGACTTTGATAGATGGACCAGTTGTAGGGCACATACTGGGAAATGGCATCATACGTAAATGCGTTGTGAACCTGGATGCTTTCTTCTGTCGCCCATGGTTTCAGAAGGGAATCCAAAATATCCAACGGAGCCAGGACTTTGCCTTGAAAAACAGGCCAGAAGAAAAGTCCAATCAAGAAAGTCCAGAGAAGGACGATGCCAATCCAAGAGAATTTTGCGGACAGATGGTTTTTCTTTCCATCCTTGGTTACAGAAGATAACATAGAATCACCATTTGCAAAACAAGTGCCGTCGGCAAGCGAGTGGGAAGAATCAGGGAAAAAGGGTGCATTGCAGGAGGTGTCAGACGGCAAGGACGCCATGGCATCATTTTTCTTCATGCGCCAGTCCGATTTCAAACTGCTGGTCGTGGTATTTTTTGATGCTGTCGAGAATCAGACCGCAGATCAAGGCCAAAAGACCCGCAAGAGCCGTAAATCCGGCGACAATGAGCGTCGGGAATTTCGGCACAAGCCCCGTCCGGAAGTAATCGCGCAAAACAGGAATCATCGCCACCAGCACCATCAGAAACAAAACCGCCGCCACGCTTGTGAAGAACGCCAACGGTCTGTAACTGCGGAACATGTTGAAAATCATCATCAGAACCTTGAAGCCGTCGGAAAACGTATTGAGTTTCGAGACGCTGCCTTGGGGCCGGTCCCGATAGGCAACCGGCACTTCAACGATAGGCATTCTTTTGTCCAGAGCGAAAAGCGTCATCTCGGTTTCGATTTCGAATCCGCCGGAAAGAACCGGGCAATTTTTGACGAAACGTCTGCTGAATCCGCGATAGCCGGTCATGACATCATGAATCGGATGGTGGAATATCCAGCCGATGAGGAAGCGGACGAGTTTGTTGCCGAATCCGTGGAACTGCCGCTTGTTTTCTACGAGATAAGTGCTGCTCAAGCGATCGCCGACAACCATATCGGCATCGCCATCGAGCACAGGCTTTACGAGTTTCATGACCTCGTCGGCAGGGTACGTATCGTCAGAATCCGCCATAATATAGCAATCGGCGTCGATTTCCTGGAACATCTTCCGGACGACAAAGCCTTTGCCTTGTTGACGGACATGGCGAACGATTGCCCCCGCCGATTTCGCGATATCGGAGCTGCCGTCTTTGGAATTGTTGTCATAAACATAAACTTCGGCATCCGGCAAAGCCGATTTGAAGTCCTTTACGACCTTTTCGATGGTGCGCGACTCGTTGTAGCAAGGAAGCAAAACGGCGATTTTCATAGGAAAAGCTTTCATTAACGTGTTTTCAGCAATTTGGCCGGGACGCCCCCAATGATGCTATTGTCCGGAAAAGAATGCGTAACGACGGCTCCGCTGCCGATGATGCAGTTATTTCCGATATTGACTCCCGGGAGAATGATTACCCGTGTGCCAATCCAAACGTTATCCCCAACCACAATCGGTTTTTCCCAACCCGGTTGCATTCGTATGGGTATGTCCGTGTTTGCATATCCATGACTGGTTGCCATGATGACGACATCCGGACCCATGAGGACATCTTTTCCGATTGCAACAGATCCCAACAGTTTGGCATTTTGGCCCATTTGCAAATTGTCGCCGATGGACAATCGTGCTCCATTGCCAAAATAGCAATGGTCTTTGACCACAACCCCTTTTCCGCACCGGCTGCCCAAAATACGCCGGACACACCAACGCCGAAGCGCATACCCGATTTTGTAGCCAGGCATGGGTTGCATAGGAATGTATTGCAGAATGGCGTAATAGAGAAACAGACACAAGAATTTCATTGCCGGAATGTAGGCTGAAATGCAGTGAAAAATAATAAAACAAGAATATCCAAAAAGAAAACAACAATCAATACAGCAAAGCCCGAAAGAACGTTCCTATCCCGAAAACCGGGGGAAGGATTGCTTCTTTTGTTGCGGACGAAAGCCTTTTTTTGTAACATTTCAAGACAAATTCCGGAACTGCGAAGGGGTTGAATTTGAAAAGTTTCCATCAATCCAGACGAATTCGCGATTGCCAGACAGTTCGATGAACAAAACAGCCGATTTCTTTCAGCATCCTATCTTTCAGGACGAACACTGCCGTTTTTCGGGCAGGATGGCTGTTGTTTCGCGCCATGGCGTTCCCTTGCTTTTGTTGCCGAGGGATAAGGATATTGCATTAAAAACCATTCAGCTTTATCTTCCCCAGACCAGGGTGGGTAGGCTTTCGGTATGGGTGTTGCGCCTTTTGGTGCGGATGCACCTTTTGTGGCTTTTGCCCCAGATTTCAGGATCCTCGGCGTTTACGGATGAAGGTGCATCCGGCTATCTGGTCTGCAATCCGGTTCATGGCGTCCGGTTGATCCGGGTCGCCAAGGATCAGGACGGCTTTCTCATTGAGAAGATTGCCGAGCGCTCAAATGCCGCTCCGGTGGAGTCCGAATACCGGATGTTGCAGCGGGTTCAAAACACGAAACATGTTCCGGCGGTTTCCGAATGGAAGGAAACGGAATCGTTAGTCGCTTTTCGCATGCCGTATTATGGGCAGGCACCGGCAATGATTGACGTTTGCCAGATTTTGGGTTTGTGGAAAAGCCGTGAGGAGATGTGTGCGGAGGATAGCTCTTTCCTCCAGAAACTTCGCCCGCATCTGCCGGACGGCTTTTGGCGACAGATATCGAAAAAGCGGTTTCGCAAGGCGCTTGTCCATGGAGACTTCGTGCCGTGGAATATTCGCACTGCTGCAACGAATGAGCTTGTGTGCATCGACTGGGAGTATGCCGAGGAAGACGGTATCGCAGGATTTGATTTTGCCTATTTCATTTTGCAGCAGGCATTGTGCGTTTTCCATTGTTCCATTGAAAATTTGGCTGGTGTTTTGACGGAGGTTTTGCGTCCGGATTCAAATTTGCACCGGCGATATCATTTAGCCATTCCGGAAGGGGGGGGGGGTAGAATTCAATGCTTATGGGCTGACGGCCGAAGAGGCCGTACAGCTTGTGTTGGCGTATCGGGCGTACCGGGGTATGCCATAAGTCGTTTGTTTCGTTTTTGTACACGAGGAGTCTTTGACCGATGAGACGAGTGCGGGTTGTTTTGTCTTGCTACGCATGCGAACCGAATCGAGGATCCGAGCCTGGTGTCGGTTGGGCATGGGCTTCCGGAATGGCAAAGCGACAAGAAACATACATTTTGACACGAAGCCACAAACGCCAGGTCATAGAAACGGAGCTTGCAAAGCTTTCGCTTCCGGAAAACGAGAAACCTGTCTTTCTGTATGTGGATTTGTCTCCTTTTCTTTGCCGGTTGAAGAAAAAAGGATTGCTTTCAACAAAACTCTTTTATTTGATGTGGCAAATGAAAGCGTGCCGGGTTTTGAATGCGCAACACTTGGATGCCGACGTCATTCACCATATTACATTTTGCTCGTTTGCCTGCGTCGGTTTTTGGTGGCGCAGGAAAGAAAAGGTTGTCATAGGTCCTTTGGGAGGAACTTCGTTTTGCCGGGGGGCTTTTTTGCGTCTGTTTCCTTGGTGTCAGAGAATCAAGGAAATTTCCCGTGGTATTTCTCGGCGATATTTTTGGCG
>JBJEVW010000015.1:0-6031 GCA_051884735.1 Kiritimatiellia bacterium
GCCGCCGTTGATGGAGGCGGCATGCTCGCCCGTCTCAATCCCCTTTCCGCCGGCTTCGACGCCAACAAGCTTGACGCCCGGATCGTCCAGAAATCCGGCAAAAAGTCCCATCGCATTCGATCCGCCACCTACGCACGCAATGGCCTGGTCCGGCAAACGCCCGAACTTTTCGAGGCATTGCTTGCGCGCTTCGCGGCCAATCACACTCTGGAAATCGCGGACCAGCTCCGGATACGGGGCCGGGCCCGCCACCGTTCCGATCACATAAAACGTGTCGTCGCAATGCGTCACCCAATCCCGCAACGCTTCATTCATCGCGTCTTTCAGGGTGGCGCTTCCTTCCGAAACGGAATGGACCGTCGCGCCGAGCATTTTCATGCGCTGGACATTCGGCGCCTGGCGTTCGACGTCAATCGCGCCCATGTACACGTCGCACGGCATGCCAAAGAGCGCCGCTACCGTGGCCGTCGCCACGCCATGCATGCCAGCACCCGTTTCCGCAATCAACCGCTTCTTGCCCATGCGCCGCGCCAACAACGCCTGGCCAATCGTATTGTTGACTTTGTGCGCCCCGGTATGGTTCAAATCCTCACGCTTCAAGACAATCGTGGCACCGCCTAAATGCGCAGTCAGCCGGCGGCAGACCGTCAGCGGCGATTCGCGCCCGACATAGTCGCGCAGAATTTCTTCAAACTCCTGCTGGAAGGTTGGATCCTTTTTTGCTTCTTCGTAGGCAGCCGTCAACTCGTTTAAGGGTGCCATCAATGTTTCGGCGACATATTGTCCGCCGTAGATTCCATAATGCGTTTTCATGATTCGTTATTTGGTTCCTAGCAATTCCTTGAGTTTCGCACCGGGCGCTTCCGCCCGCATCAGAGCGGTGCCGACCAAAAAGCCGTTCGCGCCTGCCGCCCGCGCCGCTTGAAGCGCTTCCGGTGTGTGCATGCCGCTCTCCGCAATCCGAATGCAATGCGAAGGGATTTTACCCAAAAGTCCGTCCAAAAGGGAGACATTTGTGGAAAAGGTCCGCAAATCGCGGCAGTTGACCCCGATGATCTCGCATCCCGAATCGACCGCCCGTCCAATTTCCTCCTCGTTGTGCGTTTCGACCAGCGCCCGCAACCCGAACTGGCGCGCAAGCGCATACAGCGAACGGAGCTCGGTATCGCACAAGACGGCCGCAATCAGCAGTACGGCTTCCGCTCCCGCTAACCGCGCCTCCGCTATTTGATACGGCGTTGTCACGAAATCTTTGTACAAAATCGGAATTTCCGTCAAGGGACGTACTCGCCGCAAATAGGCTTCATCGCCCAAAAACCGGTGCGGCTCGCACAAAACCGACAATGCCGCCGCGCCCGCGGTCGTCAATTCCCGGGCCAACGCCTCCGGCCGGAAATCCTCCCGGATCATACCCTCCGATGGGGATGCCCGCTTCAACTCGGCTATGACATGCAAACCCGGCCCGGAAAACGCCGCCGCAAAATCGCGCACCGCGCCCGGAAGCGCGGCTACCCGCGCTTCCAGCACCCGGTACGGGACGATCTTTTCCCGTTCCTGCGCATCCACCCGGCGCTGCGCACTCAATGTTTCCAAAATGTCCATCGCACGCGCCTTACGCAACTAATTGCTTGAGTTTCTCGAGGGCCGCACCGGAATCAATGGAGCGGGCGGCAATTTCCAGCCCTTCTTCCAATGTTTTCGCGCAATCGCCGGCGACAAGGGCCGCCGATGCATTCAAGCAGGCCGCCAGCCGGTAGGGACCCTTCTCCTTGCCTTCCAAAACGGCTTTCGTCAAGGCCGCATTCTCCTCCGGACTCCCGCCGCGGATGGCATCGATGGGATAGGTTGCGCCAAAAACTTTCTGCGGCTCGAAAAGATAGTTTTTTACCGTTCCGTCCGCCAGAAGTTCCGTCACCTGCGTCGGTCCCGAAAGCCCCAATTCGTCCAGTCCGTCCGGGCCGCAGAAAACCAGCGCATGCTTCGTGGCGGAAGCTTGCAATACGCCAAGATAAAGCGGAATCACGGCCGGAGAATAGACGCCGAGCGCATGCCGGTGCACGCCAGCCGGATTCGTCAAAGGCCCTAAGAGATTGAATATCGTACGGAACGGCAACTGCTTCCGGACGGGCGCGGCATATTTCATGGCGGGATGAAACAGATTGGCAAAACAGAAGCCGATTCCGTTTTTCGCAATCGACTGTTCTACGCCGGCTGTCGTCTTTTCGAGATTGTAGCCAAGCGCGGCAAGACAATCCGCCGCACCGCTTCGCGACGTGCTGGCGCGATTGCCATGCTTGGCAATGACAACACCCGCCCCGGACGCAATGATCGCGGCCGTTGTGGAAACATTGAAGGTTCCGAAGCCGTCTCCGCCCGTGCCGACGATATCGACGGCATCCGCCGGCGCCGCAATCTTGCGGCTCGCCCCGCGCATGGCCTTGGCCGCGCCTGTCAGCTCGCTGGACGATACGCCTTTGATGTGCAATGCCGTTAATAGCGCCGCCGTGCGGACTTCTCCGGCTTCTCCTGTCATAATTTCGGTAAAAGCGCCTTCCGCTTCCTCCGCACTGAGCGTTTCTCCGCAGACGGCTTTGTTGATGGTGTCGGTGATCATGCTTTCACTTCTCCGTTTACAAGGTCCAAAAAGTTTTTGAGTTGCCGGTATCCATCGGGACTGCCAATGGATTCCGGATGGTATTGAAGCGATTCGATCGGATCGGTCTTGTGGCGAAGCCCCATGATTTCGCCATCCTCCGCAACCGCCGATATTTCAAGGCAGTCCGGAAGCGTTTCCCGCTCCACCGCAAGCGAATGGTAGCGCATCACGACCGGATGCTCCGGCAACCCCTTGAAGAGCCCGCGCCCGTCATGGTCCAACGTGCTCGTCTTTCCGTGCATCAGCCGCTTGGCGGGTACAATCCGCCCGCCAAACGCTTGCGCAATGGACTGGTGCCCAAGACAAACCCCCAACATCGGGACGCGCCCGGCAAACGCCCGGATCGCCGCCAGCGTCACTCCCGCAGAATCCGGATTGCCCGGCCCGGGCGAAAGCACGAGCGCCGCAGGATGCAATGCCTCCATCCCCGCCACGTCAATCGCATCGTTTTTCACAACGCGGACATCCGCCCCCAACATGCCAAGCTCTTGCACAATGTTGTAGGTGAACGAATCATAGTTGTCAATCAACAAAATCATCTCCATCCTCCTTTCTACAGCGTCGCGGCAAACCGGGCCGCTTCGAAAATGGCCTTCGATTTGTTCACCGTTTCACGATATTCGAGAACCGGATCGGAATCGGCGACAATGCCCGCGCCCGCACGCATCACCAGCTTGCGGCCGTCCAGAATCATCGTGCGGATCACGATGGCAAAGTCCATGTCGCCCGTATAACTGAAATAGCCTGCCGCTCCGCCGTAAATGCCGCGCGGAGACTTCTCGAACCGGGCAATGAGCTCCATCGCTCGAACCTTCGGTGCCCCCGTCAGGGTGCCCGCCGGAAAGGTCGCTTCCAACAGGTCGAAGGCATCCAGTTTCCGCCCGTCCAGCTTCCCGGTTACGGTCGATACCAAGTGCATCACATGCGAATACCGCTCCACAACCGCATACTTCTTCACTTCAACCGAGCCGGTTTCGCAAACCCGGCCCAAATCGTTGCGCCCCAAATCGACCAGCATGACATGCTCCGCACGTTCCTTTGGATCGCTCAACAGTTCCTTCTCCAGTCGCAAATCCTCTTGTTCGTCCTTTCCGCGCGGACGCGTTCCCGCAATGGGACACGTCGAGGCAATGCCTTTCTCCAGCTTGACCAGCTCCTCCGGCGAAGAGCCGATTAGCGTCCGGTTGCCCAATTTGAGGAAAAAGTTGTACGGCGACGGATTGACCATGCGAAGCGCCCGGTAAAGCGACAACGCCGGAATATCCGTTTCTGCCGTGAATTTCTGCGAGGGAACAATCTGGATGACTTCTCCCGCTCGAATGGCTTCTTTGCACGACTTCACAATCGCCGTGAACGCTTCCTGCGTCATTTCCGGCTCGAAGGCGCTGATCGTTCCATACCCCCGATGCGGTTGCTTTTGCATGTACCGCGCAATCGATTCCGCGCTCAACAGCCGCGCCACTATTTCGTCAATGGATCGCATCGCCTGGTCGTACGCATCCCGCGCCGTCGCGCCGTCTTCCGCGCCCGTCGTTATCGAGACGATCACGGTCTGGCGGACCGCATCGAAAATCAGTAGCGTGTCCGTCACGAGAAAGGCCGCCGTCGGCGTCCCTTCTTCACGCGTCAACCCGACACGCGGAACAAAGGTCTTCACTACGTCATACGAGAAATAGCCGATCGCCCCTCCCTGGAGGGCGGGCAATTCGGGCGCCGGGCAAAACGGGCGCCCCGCCACCATCTGGCGAAGCGATGGCATCGGATTCTTTCCGTCCCGCTCGAAAAATGTCGCATACGGATCGATGCCCAAATAGGAATACCGCCCGACATGCTCGCCGCCCGCCACGCTTTCCAGCAGGAATACGGCTTCGTCATCCGCCACACGGGTCAAAACGGAAACAGGCGTTTCGCGATCTTCCAAGAACTCCCGGAAAACCGGAGTCCGAGCCCCGTTTTCCGTTCGCCGGACAAATTCTTCAAATGATAATTCCTTCAGCATGGTTCATTTCCTTTTTTTTCGAGAACCGGTTGTTTCGATTCAAAATGGATTGTCGGTTTGCAGGATTCC
This sequence comes from Kiritimatiellia bacterium, assembly GCA_051884735.1. Taxonomy (GTDB): domain Bacteria; phylum Verrucomicrobiota; class Kiritimatiellia; order RFP12; family UBA3636; genus JAEDLN01. The sequence continues at coordinate 4,725 of JBJEVW010000015.1, forward strand.
TCTCCCTGAACATCGTACCTCCGAAAACAAAAACGCAGGCCAATCTTCTCCTTGAGATCGACCCGCGCTTTCAGTGAGGCACCGTTTTATTTACAAAGACGCTCCGGAAAGGACAGATCGAAATCCGCCCCGCCACCAACGATTCTTTTCAAAAACGATTTTCATGTCCATTTGAATGTTCTTATCAATAGAAACATTGCCCCGTATTGTACAGAAACAACGGCACATGTCAACACCAAAATCAAAAAAAAATCGCGCACCTGTCCCCGTCTTCCCCCTGCCGCGCCTCGTGGCAGTGCGCCGCAGACCCTCACTGTCGCTACCGCTCTAGGCGAACAATCCGGAATTCTTCCCACGCATCGGCATGGTCACGGTTGGCAATCAGCACACTGCCTTCTGTTTCATCCACCAAAACGAATTTCCGCGTATTTCGCGACCATAGCGCAACCACATAGGACTTCCTATTTTATAATCTTCTCCCATAAACTTTCATATCCTTTATGAAAATGCACTGGTCCATGAGCATATTGTGTTGGCCACAATTAATGTCTCGTGTCAATCGGCCGCATAACGGAGGGTGTAACCAAACTTTGTCATATTTTTTTTGAGAATGGTAAGACTAAGTGGATTTTTGTTTGTCATCATTTTTGTTATGAGGCGATTATGCGATGCGAGCGCAAGGCCGCTCGTAACGAAGCGATGCGTAAAGCATTTTCGAAGCACCAACGCATACCTGGCCCCATCAGCCGTGAGCCGATTAGCATCTTGCACGCAGATTCGACCATCCTACTACCGATGATTAGGAGGTTTTTCTTGAATTTTCCATAGTCCATCTGCTTCACCCCTTCCTCCTCGGACAGAAGTAGCAGTAGTTGGCTGAAAAGGCTAGCCTAAAGAAGACCGGACTTCTCGCGAAGAAGCCTGAGTCCGACAAATAAAAACGGCCCCCTTTCGAGAGCCAAGAAGAACCCGACGCCGGACAAAATCCGAAAAATCTATTACGGCCCGGTATGGGAGAGCATTATATCAAAATCCGGAGCACCCGAGACCGGAAATTTGGAAAACCTCCAATTTTTGGCATTTTTCGACTAGGCCATCACGCGATGCCGGCGAAAACAGAAGCAAAACAGCAGGTCTCGGTTTTCGCGGAAAGGCTGACTGCCGCTGCTCAGCCATCAAATTTCGGATTTACTTCTGGAATCCAAGTTTACTTCTGGACGCGTCGATTTTCCCGATCACTCGCCTCCGTCCGTCGGGACTCCCGGCCCGCCGATCCATCTTTGCGATGACGGATTAGCAGAAGAATA
>JBJEVW010000016.1:0-24671 GCA_051884735.1 Kiritimatiellia bacterium
ACACTAGCTATTTGTTCCGATTGTTGCGACCACAAATTCCGAACGGCGGTTGTACAGCCACTCGCGTGCAATCGACACGGCGTCCGTGTCGTTAGTTGGACGATGAATGAGATCGTATTCCGTAGAATACCAGTAGATCGACTGGCCGCCGAAGAAGTAGTCGCGCTCGGTATGGATGGCGATGGGACGTAGATGGGACTTGTGGGACGGCTGGGACAGGATAATATTGGAAATCGAGTAGGCATTCTCTGTAAGCATGCCGCCGGTATCCTAGAAGAGAGAATCTCGCCGCGCAGGAGAAGCGGAATGCCGGGGGCGTCTTCATCGTAGCACGATCGTGGATGACCGCGCCCTCCGGCGAAGTCAAATCGTGCGTTTCGTTGGTGTGGATTTCCGCCAGGACGAAGCCCGCGGCCAGCTGTCCGGGCGAGAGCGACATTTCGGACACCGCCCCCGATTCGGTCCGTGCCGGAGAATTTGCCCGAAGCGGCGTTTACGCCGACATTGTGCTCTCCGTGAACCACCGCAATGACGAGAATGGACAGGATCGCCACCTGTTCCAGCCGGGAGAGCTTGCGCAACCATGCCCAATCCCGGAGAAACAGTTTTCGGACACCCTTGTTTTCAAGAAGAAAGACGACAATTGGAACAAACCAGATTCCGACTAGAACCACGCGCCAAAACAGACCGATATCCGGATCGTTAACCACAAACCATTTGCTTCCACAGAACCATATCACGGCAAATTCGCTATTCCGTTACAACTGCAAATGATTCCGGAGAATCCATAGGCGGAAAACTTGTTTCGAAAAAAAAATCGCATTTCAATGAAATGCGATTGAAAATGGTGGGAGATAGTGGACTCGGACCACCGACCTTTTGCATGTCAAGCAAACGCTCTAACCAACTGAGCTAATCCCCCGGTTTGAACCGTGAAACAATACAAAGATACCTTTTTTGCGGAAGGGGGTCAAGCAAGATTTCGGAAAAAGGGGGTTGACTCTGTAAAAAACGGCTCTAAAAGAGAATAAACCGCTTATGGAAAGCCATCCTTCCCAAAAGGGACAATGAGGGGAGAAACGGCGTCTGTTGCTTTTTCCCGGGAATCAGGGAAGTGGCAGCCGATTCACCTTGCACTGCGGAGCGAGTTGTCATGGCATGGAGAACGATTATTTGGCCGTTTTGTCGAGTTGGTGAAATGGTTCATTTGGAATGCAATGATTGAGCCAAAATCATTGAGCCAAAATAAAACTTTGGACAATTCGTGTCGGGGATATTGACCCATTCCTTTTGGGTCTGCTACCTTCTGTGCATGGAGCATTCTTATTCAAAAACCATTGTCGACTCAACCTTAAGCAATCACACGACCATGAAGACAATACGGACATGGATGACACTGGCGGCAATCTGTTCCGCCATTTTGGCTCAAGCGGGCACGGTTTTGGTGTCCTGCGCCGGAGATTCGATTACAGCCGGAGTTGGCGTAGCGGATCCGGGTAAAGAGAGTTATCCGGCGCAGTTGGGCACGCTTTTGGGGGAAGGGTATGAAGTCCGGAATTTCGGCGTTGGCGGCAGGACGCTTGCGCGCAAAGCGGATTCGTATGCCTTTTCTCCGGCACTCAATTCGAATCCCGACATTTTGATTTGCCTGTTGGGGACGAACGACACGAAAGCGTATTGCGCGCCGTACCGGGAGGCTTTTGTGGAAGAGTATGTCACGCAGCTGAATTTGTTCAAGAAGCGCAATCCGGCGGTCAAGTTGCTGCTTGGTCTTCCGCCGACCGTCCACATTTCGCGGTGGGGCATCAACGAGCCGGCGGCGAAGGAGATTCGCGCGTTGGTTCGCGAAGTTGCGGAAAAGGTCGGTGCGGAGGTCGTCGATTTTGAAGTATTGCTACGGGAGAAGCCGGAGTGTTTTGCCGATGGCATCCATCCGAATGCCAAAGGATATCGCAGCATGGCGGAGCGTGCGGCGGAAGAGGTCCGCAGGATTTCGGGGCATACGGAAGCGAAATAGACGCAGACCATGATGGAGGAACGGACACCGGCGCGCTCCAAAGTGTTTGATTGGCTGGAGGACTCGATTCAGAAAGGAGAGCTCCGGCCGGGAGGTGTTGTACCCTCCGAGCGGACGCTTTCGGCGCGGCTGGGAATCGCCCGCAATACGGCGGCGCGAGCATTGTCGGAGGCGGAAAAACTCGGCATGCTCGTCCGGCGTTCTCCGACGGGACGCAAGCGGTATGTGGTGGACAACGGCAGCAGCGAGCGGCCGATGGTTTTGCCGGCCTTGACCTCGCCGACGATCCTGGTCATCAGCGATTTGAATCCCTTCCATCCGGCGGGGGAGCAAGTGCCGCGCTGGAGCGACCGCTACATTTCGTTGGATTTGCTCTCGCTGCTTACGGCGGCCGGGCATCATGTGATGGTCGTCAACAACGAGACCTTGGCCGGGCGCGATTTGGAAAAGCTGTTCATGGGCTGTCCGTCGGGCGTCATTCTGACCACCACCATCAGCGAGAATCCAACGGCGACGCGGGCGCTGGAGATTTGTCATCGCAAGAAGATTCCGGTTGTCGTGTACGGCAACAATCCGATGTTGCGGACATGCGACCGAGTGCATGCCGACCACAAAGAAGGCGCGCGGATGCTGACGCGCTGGCTGCTTGCGCACGGGTGCCGGCGCATTGTCCCGTTCTTTCCGAATGACACGCAAGTCTATTGGGCGAAGCGCCGGTATGAAGGCTATGCGGAGAGCATGGCCGATGCGGGCGAGAAGCCGTTTCCCTGCATTTCGTACAAATGTGTCGACGTCGACTTTTTGCCGCCGGAGCAGGAATTCCAGGTTTACAGGGGACTTGTTCTCTCGAAGCTCATACCACTGGTGCGCGAGGGGGTTGATGCGCTGATGTGCCTCACGGACCATACGGCTCGCATTGTCATTTCCGCGCTTCGTATTTTAGGATTCGAGCCGAATCGCGACATTCTCGTGACCGGCTACGACAACATACCGGATGATCCCAAGTACGAACCGCTCGAAGCGGAAGGGCCGATTGTGACGATCGACAAGCACAACGAGCGCACGGCGGCGGAGTTGGCCCATCTGCTGTTGGATCGTCTGGCGGGGCGTCTGCCGCCCGAACCGCAGCGCCGCACGCATGTGCAGGAACTGATTGCCCGTGTTCCCGAGGATTTTGTTTTTTCGCCTGTTTTACGCCATGTCTGAATACAAGAACAGCTACAACCTGCGTTTTTCGGCGATATTCGCCGCGCTCTGTTGTGTTTTTGCCGGGGTCATGCCGTGCGTGGCGGAACCGGTGGCGGACGCACAGATGGCGGAGGTTGTCGTGCATGTGGCGGAGAATGTCCGGGCGGTGTTGCCGCGCGACGTGATGGAGAGACTGGCGGAGGCGCCGCTATTGAAAGCGTTGCGGGCGACCAAAGCCTGTGCGGACCGGGCGCCGGTTGCGGCGACGGAGTTTCCCCCTGTTTCGTCGGGCAAGTCCGGGATTGATCCAGGGGTACGACCGGAGGAAATCCGCAAGGCTGGGCTGCGCCATCAGGTCATTATCGGGCTACCCGATTCGGATGCGCTTTGCCGCCGTGTCGGCGGATTCACCTTCGGCATCGATCCGAAAGCGCAGCGGCTCGTCCGCTATGGCGTCGGCATTTTCCGCGGAGATGTCGGCATCGTCGAGACGCGGTGGAATCCGTGGCTGTACAGCAATGCCTTCGACGACAATGGGTATTCGACGCTTCTCGTCTGGATTTCGGGAACGACGCCGGCCGGGGTGGCGCGGGCCTTTCAAGCCTTTTTGGACGGGCTCGACAATGGCGTCGTGCCGTGCGGGGCGCGAACGCAACGCGAAATCCGCACCTTGCTGGACAGGGAGCCGGACGTCACGCCGCCGCCGCGCGTCTATTGCGAGGCGTCTGGCGGCTTTGTCTATGCGGGGTGGAATCAGCCGCCGGCGCAAGAGATGCGCGCCTACCAAGAAGTCGGCGGAGTGGAGCCCGTGAACCTTTGGCGGGTGAAGTTCCTGCAAGAAGGAAGCCTGGCCGGAGCAGAAGGGACGGTATGGCTGAAAGGCCCGGCGCTGATGGCGTGGGGCAATGCCCGCACGATCGTCCGGTTTGCGGACGCGGAGATGGCGCGGGCCGCATGGGCGGGGGTGCGCGCCCGTTCCGGCGGCGCGGCGGTATCAGCGAGCGGCATGGTTGATGCGTTTTCCGTTCCGATGCCGGTTGACGGGATGTCACCCCGATCGCCGGGGCGCATTTTGTACGCCTTGCGGGGAAATGAACTGATTGCGACCTCTTTGCCGGACGATGCGGACGGCTCTCTATTTCCGAAATCCAACCCATGAACCGGATCAAAACCTTTCTCCTTTGTATCGCCATGTTTGAAATTCCTGTAGAAGCCGGCGTTTTGATGCCGGTTGCCGGCGGACGCCCGAATCGCGAATCGTATGTTGCGGCGTGGGGTGTGCATCCGGATGATTTTCCGTACCGTTTTTCGTATGACGGAGAGCTTTCGATCGAGCAGATCGATTGTTCGGCGCCGTGCAATCTCGTCTATCCCGGGGAGCGGCCGACCCTCACGCTCCAGATCCGCAACCATGGGGCGGCGGCGTTGCGTGTCCGGGGCGAGTGGCTGATGCTCGGGTATGGGCTTCGCACGAACGGGGACGACGTCTTCAACTTGTCGATCGTCCCGGAGAAAGCGGTTCCGTTCGACCGGCTGGACGTCGAGTTGCCGGCGGGCGGTTTGGCGACAATCCGGCTCTCGCCGGACTTGCCGGAGCGCTTTGGCGCGTGGGCGATTTTGCTGGAGCGCGAAGGCAAGCATCGTTTGTTTGCGGGAAGCATCGCGCGTATTCTGGAGCCGGACATCAAGCCCGGCGCGCCCTATTACCGGATTTGCATGGACATTCCGGATGCCGAGGCGGTCAAGCGGCTACATACGGCTCCGAACCGGATTGGCGTCCCCTATTTTCCCCGACGGACGCCGGCGGAAAAGGAGCGGGCGGAACGGGAATATGCGGGGCTGTATGCGCAACTCGATGCGCTCCGGGATTCGGGGTATCCGGTCTGCCTTGAATTTGGCGCCGGTGCGGATCGCGGCGGAACATTGCCGCTCGGTCGCACGCGTCCGCATCTGGATGTAGACGGCGTCATGCTCGAAACGAAAAGCGATTTTGCCTGGCTGCCCGAATACGACAGCGATTTTCGCGAATTGGTTCGCGAGCTGGTGGCGCGGTACGGATATCCGCGCGGACCCGTCAACGGGCTGATGCTCTGGAACGAGCCTTGGAACGGCATTTCCATCTCGGGCTGGGGCGCAGACGATTTGCGGTATCGCGAAATCTACATGGCCATGTGCGAAGGGGCGGAACAGGCGATGCGGGAGAATCCGGAATTGCATGTTCTGCTAGGCGGGTGCGATTCTTCCTCGAACACCTTCGACAAGCTGTTTCCGGACGATGACATGCGCTTTTTGGAGCGGCTTGATTTTATGTCGCTGCACTATCAGGGGTTTGCCCCCTCCAATCCCCGGATGTTGCGGGACCGCAAGCATCCGAGAAACGGACGCACCCTCTTTTGGGACACGGAGAGCTGGGTCGCCAATAGCGAAGACCGGGTTCCGGGCGTTCTGGCGGGCATGTTTGCGGCGGGGCACGACCGGCTTGTCGGCATTCAGGGCAATGGCGTTGTCGTCACGCCGTATCAAGCGACCATCTATGCGGAGGACGGGACGAAGACGCGCCGCAAGCAATTTCATGCCTGGCCTGTGGCTCCGGCACTGGCCGCAGCGCAGCATTTCATCGGAAATCGCGTTTTCGAGCGGCTGCTTTGGGAAGGGCTGCCATGGGTCTTTTTGTTCCGCGGAGAGGATCCGGAAGACATGACGGCAGTTGTCTGCGGCGATTTGGCGCCGGCCTTCGACGGCCGCGGCCGCGGCGGCATCGTGCCATTCCGCACGGCGCGCGGCAAGCAACCCCTGCAAGGCAAAATGCGCCTTTCGGACGCGGATGGAATCGGCTTGTACGACGGCAACGGCAACCGGCTTCCGGCTGCGGGAGACGCGCTTACCATCCCGCTCGACGACAGCAGTTACTATCTCCGGCCGGACGGCACGCCCGGCTCGGCGGAGCGGCTACTGGCGGCCTTGCAGGCGGCGCGTATTTCGGGCTATTCCTCGCCGGTTGCGCCGGCCTTGCGCGACAGCCTGCGCCCGATTGGCGGCGGGGCGGTTTTCACGGCGGTTTTGCGCAATCTCCTGAATCGGCCCGTGACGGGCACGCTCAGCGTGGAAGCGGCCGGACTGACGCTCTCGTACGAAGCGGTGCACACGATCCCGCCGCATGCGGAAATCGAGGTGCCGCTTGAGGTAACTGGCGGGGCTGCTCGGTCCGACAATCAGTATGCCATGCGTCTCCGGTTCGATTGCGGGGAAAGTGGACGAGCCGAATGGGAAGAGGTGATGCACTGCAATTTGATCGCCAATGCGTCCACGCGGCCGGATTGGAAGACGACGGGACTTGCGCAATCCGTTTTCGATGGTGGTGGCGGGGCCACGCTGATGGAGCGTGCATGGCTACCGATGGTCGAACATGCGGCGGAGGAAGCGACGACGGAGGAGGCTGCGGTTTTCCGGTTTGCGCACGATGACCATTTCTTCTATCTGTCGGCGGACATTCCCGATACGACGCCCGATCCGGGCATGCCGCGCTTCGCAACGCGCGATGAAGACGCGGACTTTTATCCGGAAACGGCCTACGAGTACGACAAGGCGAGAACATTTGCGGCGGTGACGGCGCCGGCGCGTCCGTCGGCGGCGCCGGCGGCGTTGCCGCGCGAGGCATGGTCGCCGCTCTGCGACAGCATGGCCTTCACGGTTTCCGGCGTACCGGCGGAGGGCGGCGTGCTGGCGCTGACCTTCCTGGATGATGACGGGATGCTCCGGCGGTATTTCCGCGTGACGGTCCGCCATGCGGAAGCGGCACACTCGGCGGGCGATTTTACGCGTGAATTCCGTCCCATGGCGGATGCGGCGCGCATCCGTCTTCCGTTGCGCGGGGCGGCCCGGGTGGAAGTGATGCGCCTCAACTGGCTCAAGCCGCTGCTGGTGCAGGCGGATATCGATGGTGCCGATCCGTCCTTTGCGGAGCCGCAGTGCGTGCCATTGCGCGCAAGCGATCCGTTGCCCGCGCGCGGTGCGATTGCCTCGCTGCGCACCGGGGAGCCGTCCTCGCCGTCCATTGTCTGGGACGACGCCGTCGAAAAGGTGGAGCACCGGTGGCCGGAAGGCGTGCGGCGCTATTCCTACCGGAAGCGCCCCGTTCTGCCGCAGGGACCGGGTTTCGACACCGTCCAGCTCGGCTTCAACATTCTGCCGGATGAACAGAAGCGTTGGTATCCGATGGCGCCGGGAACCTTCAAGGGGTATGCGGCGACAAAGGAGACCGACTACGAGTTTGCGCTCAATCCCGTTGCGGAATCGTATGGCGGCGGAACGGAAATCTGGAAAAACATTGCGCCGTATCTGCCGGACAAGCACTACTATCCGCGCTCGCCCAAGCATCCGCGCGAAGGAGCGGTTGGCGCGCCGGCGCGGCTCAAGATCGAACGCGACGAAACGATGCGCCATATCTTTTTGGCTCTCCCGTGGACGGAAATTCCGGAAGTGCAGGCGGCGCGCCGCGAAGGCCGTCCGGTCAAAGTGACGGTGCGCGTCAACGACAACGGCCGTCCGGGAGCCTGCATGGAATTGCCGTGCGGACGCTCCGTATCGCGACGCAGCCAATCGCTCAAACCGGATTGGGGCGAGCATTGGGCGAATGAAATCGAATTCGGATGGGAATGAATTTTCGAAATATAAACGAACGAACAACCGAGGAACAATCAATGAAAATACGCAATGGATTCTATTGGCCGGGTATTTTTCTCTTCTTGGGATTGACGGCGCAGGCCGCGGATACGCTCAATACGTGGATTGGCGGCGACCAATCGGCCGATTCCAATTCCATGATGAATGGAGAAAACTGGGATACGGGGGTGGCTCCGACGCTCACGAGTACGACGACAACCGATTCCTTTGTATTCGAGCAGGATGGCACGTATGCCGTTTGGACCTCTTCCGCAGGTTCCATCTCGCATCCGGGCCTTTGGACGGTCGGCAATACGAACGAGCATCCAAAGGTGACGCTGGAGTTTATCTCGACGCGCCTCGTCAACGGCGAGTTGACGAACGACAACGCATCCACGATTTCGCTGGTCAATTTCCATGCGCGCGGTTCGAACACGACCATTCGCGTCCACAAGGGGCTTTGTCTGGCGCTACTCAGCACGAGCACGGGCTGGGCGCACGAGCTAGGACCGGAAATCACGTTGGAAGGCGATGGCGTCCTTGTCTTCAACACGACAACCATTCCGTCGCGCGATTATGGCGATTTGGCGCTTTCTTTCACGGAATCCAATACCAAGCCTTCGTATCTGCTGAATGGAACGGTCCGCACCTCAAATACGCTGACGCTCTCCACGACGGGTACGGCCGGCGTAAACGGTTGCGCCTATCTGGATTTGGCGGGACAGACGCTGATGGGCGGCGATTTGCGCCTCGGCACGCTGGATATGCGCGGGGAGGACGGCAACCAGTCGGGCTTCGGTTCGATTTCGCTTTCGGGCGGCACCCTCGTGCTGACGGGGAATCTGATTACGCTTGGCGATCCAAATGGCCTCAAGCAGGACGGCACGCCGCTCACGTCCGATTCGGGCATCCATGCAGGCGGCCTTGTTTCGGCGATCCGGCTGGGCGGTTCGTTTATCGTGAACTCGACGCATGGCGATTTGTGGAATCTCGCCACGGTCAATCTGACGATGGATGGGGATGGATCGGCGGTCCAGACGCTCGAAGTGATGTCGGAAGACCGCGGCATTTCGAAGAATGCCACAAGCGACAATTTCGCTTGGGGAAATCTCCGGGTGGCGAGTGGCGCCTCGGTTCGGCTTGCGGACGAGTTCGACAACAGCCTGTCCGATGGAGGTGCTCCGGAAGCGTTGTATGTCAACAGCTTGATTTTGGAGCCGGGTGCGCGGCTCGATTTGAATGGACACAACGTCTATTATTTTGGCACGCTTTCGGTGGATGAAACAGCCCTTCTCATCGAGAATGGCGGCGCGTTGATCCAGGCACCGGTTTCGCTTGCTCCGGTATCCAACACCATCTTCCCGCTGGAAGGATTCAGCGCAGAAGCCGGTAACGGCTACTGGATCGGTCCGATGGCGGTCGGCGATCTAGATGGCGACGGAAAAGTCGAGCTCGTTTTCCAGACAACGGATGAAGAGAGCACGGACGGCGATGGCGGCGTTTTTGCCTACAAGTACGAGAAAGGAGCCTTGAAGACGCTTCCGGGATTCCCGATCGACGACGAAAAGATGCGTACCTACTTCAATTACAGTGCAGACGCAAAATCCTACATCTACCTCAACAATTTGCGCATCGTGGACCTCGGGACCGGGCGCGGAAACGAGGCGGTTTTCACTTACAGCTCCGGCGTCTATTCGCTGGATGCGGCAGGCGAGTTCCATACGCTGATTTCGGGCATGGGGTATACCTACGCCGCGGGCCGCATTGCCATTGCCGATATCGACCGCGACGGCCGGATGGAAATCTCGACGTGCGGCCGCAATGCCGCCGGGGAGAATGTCTCCGTCCATTCCATCAATGAGTCCGGCGCGGCGGAACTCCGTTTTCGTGCGTCGGTGCCTGCGCAGAACGGCATTGTGGCCATGAGCGCCATGGCGGACGTTGATGGCGACAAGCGACCGGAGGTCCTGTTCATACCGACGGGCGATACCTCGGCCGACCAGTCGTATGGCGGAACGGCGGGTGTGTCGTACGGTCTCTCCGTCTTCAAGGCGGACGGTACGCCCGCGACTTCGCAGTTGGATTCCTCTCTAACGCTGACCAATATTCATGTTTCGGCCTACTTCAAAGAAGGTCCTGGCGGACTTTCCGCGGCGGACTTCACGGGTGACGGCGTCCCCGAGTTCTTCATCTGCAGTGCGGGAGACGCCAAAGGACACTTCAATATCGTCGACCAGGCCGGTAACACGATTCTGCAGGTGACTTCGGTCATGTCCAACGGCTTTGCGCTTTTCGATTTCGACAAAGACGGCGATTACGAGGTGCTGTACGGCAATACATTGTACGACTACCGGGACGGCGAGGCGGTTGCCGTCCAGACGCTTCCGCAGCCGACGGCGTTTCCGTATTTTATGAAATATGTCACACCCGTCTTGGCGGATTTCACGGGCGACCAGATTCCGGAGGCCGTGTATCTTGCTCGTCCGTCCACCTCGGTCGGCGACATTTACGGCCGTGCGGTCATCGTGTACGATTTCGTGCAGCAGAAGATTCTCCCTGGATTTCCTATTTCTCTTTCGAATCCCGAGGCGGACACGGAGTATTGGGGCATGGGCCGTCTCAGCCGCTGGATGGATACGATTCCGCTGATTGCCGATTTGGATCACGACGGCTGCTGGGAGATCGTTGCTTTTGCCGGGAGCTTCTACAACCGGACGGCGCAAACCTTCACGGGGTATCTCAACATCATCGATACGCCGTATGCAGTGCCCGACAATGGCCTCTCCGCAATGGAAACGGGCTGGACAATGATGGGGCATGACATGCAGAATACCTTTGTGTATCCCGCCTCCCGCATTCGCCCGAGTTTTCTCATTCTGCGATAGGGGGTGTCTCGGTAAAAATATAAACGCCCATCCTTCGATCGATCCATGAAAATCCTTCTCGACACGGATATCGGCAGCGATATCGACGATGCACTTGCCCTCAGCTATCTCCTGGCCCGCCGCGATGCCGAATTGCTCGGCATTACGACGGTGACCGGCGAGCCGGAAAAACGCGCCGCGCTGGCCAATGCGATTTGTCGGCATTTCGGCAAGCCGCAAATCCCGGTTCATGTCGGTTACGACAATCCGCTTGCGAATCCTGTCGGCCAGCCGAAAGCCCCGCAAGCGGCACGGCTCGACCGGTGGGCGCACGATTCGTATGCTCCGACACCGACGGCCGTGGAATTTTTGCGGCAGACGATTCGCTCCAATCCCGGGGAGGTGACCCTCTTTGCAATCGGCCCCCTCACGAACATTGCCGTACTCTTCCTAACGGATCCGGAAATTCCGGCGCTGCTGAAGGACTTTGTCTTGATGGGCGGACATTTCCTGCCCGAACCGAAGGATGAGTGGAATATCCGCGGCGATGCGGCCGCGGCGGCCATCGTCTTTGATGCCGCCGGCAACCGGCCGCGCCCGCCGCGCATCACCATGGTCGGCACGGATGTGACGCGCCGTTGCACGATGTCGAAAGAGAAATGCGGAGAACGCTTCGCGCGATGTCCGGCATTGGCGCCTGCCGCCGATTTCGCGTCGGTCTGGTTCGAGCAGACGTCCATCATCACTTTCCACGATCCATTGGCGGCGGTAGCCCTGTTTGAGCCGGAAGTCTGCACGTGGCTGGATGGCACGGTGCAGGTCCGGCTCGATTGGCCGCCGCCCGCGTGGGGCGAAACGCCCTTTACGCCTGCCGCTGCAGGCGGCGAAGGTGCCGCGGCGACACCTCCGCCGCACCGCATTGCCGCATCGGTCGATCCGGAGCGTTTCTTCGAGTTGTATTTCCGGGTCTTTTAGGATCGAGGTTCGCTTTTCGACCCTATTTTCTTCTCTTTTCTCCATGTATTCGGCTTCTTTTCTTTCTTACGCGACCTTCTGTGCTTTGATTGCATGGACCGGGTTTGCGGTTGCGGATCCGTTTCTTCCGGATCCGGTTCGGGATCCGGAGGTCAATGGCTGTTCGCTTACGAAGGTCAATGGCTGTTCGCTGAAGTCGGGTTCGCGCGAACAGGCGAGTTGGCGGCTTGTCGAGACGTCCGAGGGGAGAGAAGGAAACCGGGGAGGCGACTTCGTCTTCCGGCTGACTCCGGATGCGCCGGTTTTGCGCCGGATCAACGAGGTTCTGGCGTTGCCGGATGGCGAAAAGCCCGTCGACTTTGTCGTGCGCGGACGCATGGTACCCGAACGGGAAGTCCGGAATCCAAAACTAGTTTCGTTCTTCCTGCAAGCGCGCCTGTCGGGAGGAAAAATCCCGCACGAAGAGAATTTCGGCATTGTCGACGTCAAGAATTCCGGTCCGTATATGGCCGGGGAGGCATTTGAGCTGGCGGACGCATTCGGGCGGACGCGGTTGCGGATACGCCCTTCGGGCGGGCGGCACCGGGTCGAAGGCGTTGAATTGCGTTTTGCGATACGCGTGGATACGGGGGCGCAACCGGAGCGCGTGCGACTCGAGAATCCCCGTCTTGAAGAGCTCGGCGCCCCGGATGCGGCGGTGGCCGGTGGCGCGCGGCGTGGCGTCGTGCTCTGTCCGCTCGGATTCCCGCCCGGACCCATGTTGCAGGCATGGGCCGAGGAGGGCTACATGGTACGGGCTTCGGCGGAACCAGCGCCCGGAGAGATGGTTGCCGGATATTTTATGGATGGGCTTGCGGCGGTTCCCGAATCGCTCGCAAAATCCATTGCGGACGCGGTGCGGCGCAAATCCGTCTTTCTTTGTGCGGGGGCCGGGCTGACCGGATTGCGCTCGGATTTGCCGGCAGAGCTGGCGCGGGTGCTTCCGGCGCATGTCTGGACGCTGAAGGAGGGATTGCTCCGTTCGGGGGACGGCATTGTGTCGGCGGATCGCTCGCCACTGCCGCTTCCGGCGCGGCTGAGTGCGCGGTTCGATTTGCATTTGCCGGGCTCGCCGATCGAGTCGCCGCTTGCGGTTTATCAGCCGGCGCTGTACGAACCCTCGTTGCAGGATTGGAAGGCGTTGTCGATCCTGAGCAAAACGGCCTCATCGGGATTGCCCGCCCTCATCCAGGGGCGTTTTTGCGAGGCATCGGTTTTGTTGTTTTGCGGCTCGTTTGACGATGTAGCCCGGAACAATCCTGCATACGCCGCCGCCGTGGCACGGCAAGCCACCATGCGACTTGCGGAGGGAAATGTGGATTTGCGTTCGCTTCAGGTTCCGCCTTGCTGGGCGGATCTTGCGCTCCCGCGCGATTGTGCGGCACCCGCGTCGGTTGTTGTTCGCGCGGCGGATGGCGCGGAGGCGCGGCTTCCGGCGTATGCCATTGCGCTCGAAGAAGACGAGAGCGATTTGGCCGAATCGCTCGAAACGCGTTCTCCCGGACCCCGTGAAGGCATCGACGGCATCACTTCGATGCGCTACATTCACCGTCCCGGCGTGGCGCCGCGGTTGCGCGTGCGACTGCGCAACCGTTTTGCCAATATCGCCCCGTTTGCCGAGGCGAAAGACGAGCTTCGTCCCGAAAATCCTTCGGCACCGGGTTTGAACGATTGCGCCCAGACCGATGCGCATTTGCGCGGGACGTTGCCCATCCATGCCATTTGGACCGGCTACAACGGCACGGACCGTCAGCGCGTCGCGCTCGTCTGGAAGCAGTCCGTCCGGCTTGCGGCGCTTCGCCTGACCGGCAATGGGCCGTACCGTTTCCGCAATCGCGCCAATCCGCGCCATTTCCGCGTCTTGGCGGATGGCGCGGAGACGGCGACGGTGCGCGATGCCATCTATACAGAAGTGCCAAGTGCGCCGATGCGCGCCTTTTTCGAGATGCCGCTTGCCTGTCCGGAACCGCTGTCGGTCTGTACGCTGGAGATGACGGGGCTGGATCCAAAGGCCGATCTCGAGCCGCGGCGCGATTGGCGGTCGAATGTCAGTATCGTCGAGTGGGAGGCGTATGGGTGGCCTGCCGGCGATGCGGGAGCGACTGCCGCACCTGCGGGCGAACTGTGCGTGACGCGAATCGATTTGCTTAAGGGGAGTACGCAGGAGGTCGCGCGGGTGGCCGTTCCCGCCGTTGAGCCATACGCCGAAACAACGCTTTCGCTCCGTCTCTCGCCGCTTTCCGGCTTCGGGCCTGCCGTCTATGCGCTGGCGTGGAAAACGGCGGGCGGGAAGACGCTTGCGCAGACGGAGTATTCCGTGTTTTTCATTCCGGAAGGGCGGGATGCGATTGTCCGCAAGGTCGGTGCGGGCATACGGGAGATTGGACTGCTGTGCACGCCGGGGTGGCGCGGCGCCGATTCGTTTGGGCTGGGCATGAATGCCTGGACGAGGGGATGGGGCGGCCCGCACGATCAGACATGGGCATTGGAAACCGACGTCTACGAAACCGGGGTACGCAACCGCGATGCTCCGGAACGGATGATGACGACGGCATCGCGCGTTTCGCATTACACGAATCCCTGGGGACGCTTTCCAAATGGCGAACAACCCTTCCGGTGGACGATGGAGCGTTTGCTCGAACGGTTCGGGAAAGGGGGCGATTTGCAGCGCCAGGGCTGCCGGGGCGTCCATGTCGTCGGATCCGATCGCTGGAATGGCGTCAACATTCCCGCTTCGCACAACTGGAACACCTGGATCGATTTCGACTTGTGGCTCCGGGCGGCTGGAAAGCCCGGACTGGAGGGGCGCACCCGGGAGGCGTTGGCGAAGGAGATTTCCGGCCGGCATGGAGCCGAATGGCAGCGATTCAATCTGGAGCGGTATGCCGATTTGCTGTTGGATATCCGGCGGATCTTCGAGTCGCGCGGCCTTTCCTTCTCGTGGGAGACGCATGGCTCCTTCCCCCTGTGCGGCGGCGCGCTCGGAAAGAAACTGGCCGAAACGCATATCGGCGTCGGAACGGATTTGTTCTGGGAGCTGCGCAAACAGGATTTGTGGGCTTCGCTCGGCTCTCGCATCGCCATCGTCGCCGCCAATCCGAATTTGCGTTCCGGTGCCTACGATGAATGGGGCTGGGTCAATTCCGACGCCAATTGCTGGTGGTTTGCCAACAACGGCAACCGCGACGTCGCGACGCGCCAATGGTTTGCAACCTATTTTCTCGGGCGCATCAACACCGACGGCGTCTTCCGTCCCTACCACGAGATGGGGTATGGCGCGCAAGGAAACCATGGCCCGCGCTATACGATAGCCGATCATGCCGCCCGGTGCCGGGTCGAGAATCTTGTGACGCATCTCCGTCCGGCCGCTCCGGCCGGAATCGGCTTGGTGGTTTCCTGGACGGGGCAGGAACGGAGAATGTCCGGAAAGACCGGCCGCTCCGGCTTCGGGCTCTATCCGGCGGATGGGGAAACGGACGTAGAGACGCTTTGCGAGCGGATTTTCACGCCGCTGGCGAAAAGCGGGTATCCGATTTCGTATGTCACATCGACCGACAGCCTTCGCGCATTGGCCGGGCGTCCGGCAGCGGAACTGGCCGGAATGACGCTCTTGCTGGCCGATGCCTTCAACTGGACGCCGGAAGAGCAGGCGGCGGCGGAAGCCTTGCGCCGGCAAGGGGTGAATTTGATTGCCGTCGGCATCCCCGATGCCCGCTATGCTCCCGCTTCGCCGCCGCCGGACTGGGCCCGGTTCGCACCCCGAAGCGGGAAGTACGGGGCATTTGTGCCCGTGCGGGTGGCGCCGGACCGGCTCGACGAAAACAGGGCGACGGCCATCCGTTCCAAGCTGTCGAAGCAAGGCCTTTTTCCGATTGCGCCGCCGGCGGGAACCACCGCCGTGGCCTTTCGCACGGAAGAAGGATTGCTGGCGATCGCGCTTTGCAACCAGACAGACGAGGCATTGGACGCGCCGCTGGTTGTCCAGGCGCCCTTCCCGGGGAAGGAACGCGCCGTTTGCATTGATGTTTCCGCGGGGGCGCGGATCGAGCCGGACGGGTCGGCGAAAGACCGCTATACGATCCATCTTCCCCCATCGGGAGCCGCCTTCCTGCTCTTTGCTCCCGAGACGTTTTGACGCCACCATCCAGTGCGGTTCTGCCCGGTGCCGGGAACGCGCTTCGGGCGGCATGATCGCGGGATTTTTCCCGAAAAACGGGTATTTTTGCAAAAATCTTGCTGAAAATGCCCCCTTTTGGTAGGATTACGCGCCTATGAGTATATCGATTCAATGGATCACAGGTGGAGGCGTAACCGCCCCTAAAGGATACAAGGCTTGCGGCATTGCCGCAGGTCTGAAGGTGGATCGCACCGATATGGCACTGTTGGCGTCGGACGTTCCCGCGCATTGTGCGGGGCTGTTCACGAGCAACCGCGTGCCTGCCGCCCCTGTTCTGTACGACAAACCATTGGTTGCCCAAGGGAAGGCCCGTGCCGTCATTGTCAACGTGGGATGCGCCAACGCCTGTACGGGTGAACCCGGACGCCGTGATGCAGCCCGCACGGGCGAAACGGCGGCCAAGGCATTGGGGATTCCGACGGACGAAATGCTGGTCTGTTCGACCGGTACGATTGGGCGCAGATTGGCGATGGATCGCATTTTGGCGGGCATTCCGCGGCTCGTGGACGGGCTTTCCGCAGGCGGCGGAAGCGATGCGGCTTGGGCGATTTTGACGACCGATACCGTGCCGAAGCAGGCCGCCGTGCATTTCGAAGCGAATGGCCGCATCTACACCGTCGGCGGCATGTGCAAGGGTGCCGGCATGATTTGCCCGAATCTGGCGACAACGCTGATTTTTCTCACAACCGACGCCAAGGTTTCCGCACCCGCTTTGCGCAAAGCCCTCAAGGCCGGTGCCGAGCACAGTTTCAACCGTATTACGGTCGATGGCGACCAGAGCACGAACGATACGCTCCTGCTCTTTGCCAATGGTGCCGCAGGCGGTCCTGCCCTGGCTCCCGGCAAGCCGGGGTGGAGCGAATTCCTGGAAGCCGTTTCGGCGGTGCAGCTCTCTCTGGCGCAGCAAATCGTGCGTGATGGTGAAGGTGCGACCAAGTTTGTGACGGTATCCGTGGAAAAGGCGGCGACACCGGCGGACGCGCTTGCGGCCTGCCGCGAGATCGCAAATTCCCCCCTTTTCAAGACGGCGTGTTTTGGAGGTGACCCCAATTGGGGACGCGTCATCTCTGCCGTCGGCAATTCGGGCGCCAAATGCGCCGAACTCGAAACCGAAATCTACTTTGACAATGTCTGCGTATTCGACAAGGGCGTTGTTGCGGACGAAAAGGCAAACGACGCGCTGAGCGCCGTCATGGCGCAGCGCGCATTCACCGTGCGGGTGGTGCTCAACCAGGGAACCTGCGCGGATGCCGTCTACACGACCGACTTCTCCTACGAATATGTCAAAATCAATGGCGAGTACACGACCTGAGGAAGGTCCGCTCCCCATGCAAGTTGTTTGATTCATGGAACTGACCGATTACATTCAAAAAGCCGAAGTCCTGATCGAGGCAATGCCGTACATTGCCGATTTCAGGGACGAAATCATCGTCGTCAAGCTCGGCGGCTCCGTTCAGGAGGACGTGGAGGCGTTGAAATCGACGCTGATGGATGTTGCGTTCATGAGCATTGTCGGCATGCTCCCTATCGTCGTCCATGGCGGCGGAAAAGCCATTTCGCGGGCGTTGAAGGAATCGGGGCTCGAGACGCGGTTCGTGCAGGGCTTGCGCGTGACGGACGAGGCCTCGATGCGCATTGTCGAGGACGTTATCAAAAATCAAGTCAACCGCCAGATCGCCTCTCTCTTGCCGGCGCCAATGGTTTCGGCGGTGCAGCTCCCGGGGGACCGCATCTTTTTCGCCGTCAAGAAAACGGCGCAGGATCCCGATTCCGGCGAAGTGTTCGATTGGGGGTATGTCGGGACGCCGACCTGGGTCGATACCGGTCCTGTCCGGGCATTGCTCCAAACCCATAAAATTCCCGTGATCTGTCCGTTGGGCCTTGGTTCGGACGGTCATGTGTACAATATCAATGCGGATACGGCCGCAGCCGCGCTGGCGAAGGCGCTCCCCTCGAGGAAACTGGCGTACGTCTCGGACGTTCCGGGGTTGTTGCGCGATCCTTCCGACCGCGGCTCCCTCATTGAAACGCTCCCCGTCGACCAAGTTCCCGGATTGATTCGCGAGGGCGTGATTTCCGGTGGCATGCTCCCGAAGATCGAATCCTGTCTGGAGGCGCTCCAGGCGGGCGTCCGGAAGGTTCACCTTGTCGATGGACGCATGCCGCATTCTCTGTTGCTTGAAATTTTCACGACCAAGGGCGTAGGAACTCAGATAGTAAAATCCATATGACAAACGAGAATAATATCGACGTCGCAGCTCTCTGCGACAAGTATCAAATGAACACCTATGTACGGAAAGATACCATCGTACGTGGGCGCGGGAGCCGTGCTTTGTGTCCAAACGGCAACCAGTACTTGGATTTCACCTCCGGCATTTCCGTCGTGGCTCTGGGGCACGCGCATCCGGCCGTTGTCGAGGCCATCAAGACGCAGGCCGATCAGCTGATCCACTGTTCAAATCTTTTCTACACGCCGGCGGTCGGCCAGCTCGCGGAGAAACTCTCCAAGCTCGGTCTCGGCGGCAAGGTGTTTTTCTCCAACTCCGGTGCGGAAGCAAACGAGGCGATGATCAAATTGGCGCGTCTCTGGGGCTCCGCAAACGGCGGACGCTATGAAATCGTCTGCATGCGCCAGAGTTTCCACGGCCGTACGCTCGCCACGCTTTCCGCTACGGGGCAGAGCAAGGTCCAGAAGGGATTCGATCCGTTGATGCCCGGCTTCGTCTTTGCCGAGTTCAACGATCTCGAATCGGTCAAGGCCGCCGTGACGGACAAGACGGTCGGCATTCTTTTCGAGTGTGTCCAGGGGGAAGGCGGCGTCATTCCCGCCGAACCCGAATTCGTGCAAGGCATTCGCGCCCTGTGCGACGAGAAGAATTTGCTCATGATGTGCGATGAAATCCAGTGCGGCATGGGCCGTACAGGCAAAATGTTCGCCTTCGAGCACTATGGCGTCCGTCCCGACCTCTGCACGATGGCAAAGGCCCTCGGTGGCGGCCTGCCGCTCGGCGCGCTTCTTGCGACGCCCGAACTCAGCGACGTCTTCACCCCCGGCTCCCATGGCTCGACCTTCGGCGGCAACCCCGTTGCATGCGCCGCCGCGCTCGCCGTTCTCCGTGTCTTCGAAGAGGAGAAGGTGCTCGAACATGTCGAGAAGTACGGTGAACTGTTCCGCAAGGGTCTCGAGCAGTTCGTCGAGAAGTACGACGGCCTTCTCGCCGTTCGCGGAAAGGGCCTTCTGTGCGGGCTCGTATTCGCCGAACCGCGCGCGGCAGAAATGCTCGAAGAGCTTCGCAATGGCGGCATGCTCGCCTGCGTCGCCGGTCCGAATGTCGTCCGCTTCCTTCCGCCGCTCACCCTTTCGGACAAAGACCTGGACGAAGGCCTGGAGATGATTGAAGACGCGCTTTCGATTCTTTTTGACGAGGAGGAAGCCTAAGCGGCGCCTTTCCCATTTGTTTTTTTCAAGATACCTACCAACAAGGAATCCATCCATGGCACTTACCGTCAAGGATATGAAAGACCGCAAAATCGGAATCTGTGTTTCCGGCGGTCTCGACTCGAAAACGATCGCCACGCGGTTGCGCGAGGCCGGCGCCCAGGTTCTCTGCTTCACGGCAGACTTGGGGCAGCCCGATGAAAAGGACATCAACGATGTCGTCAAAAAGATGGCGCCTTGCGGCGTGGACACCATTGTGGTGGATATCCGCAAGCCTATGGCGGAAGCCTGCTTCCGCACCATCATGGCAGAAGCCACCTACGATGGCGGCTACTGGAACTCGACCGGCATCGGCCGCGCCGTCACGGTCGTGGAAATCGTCAAAGCCATGAAGGCGCATGGCATTGATACGCTCGTCCATGGCGCAACGGGTCGCGGCAACGACCAGATGCGGTTTGAGCGTTATACGAACCAGTTCGCTCCGGAGATGGAGGTCTACGCTCCCTGGCGCGATGCGGATCTTCTCAAGGAATTTCCCGGCCGCACCCAGATGTGCGAATACCTCGCCAAGCACGGCATCGTCGCATTCCCCGGCGGCAAGAAGCGCTATTCGACGGATTGCAATATCGCCGGTCTTTCCCATGAAGCGGAAGATCTCGAATCGATGCAGACGTCGATGACCATCGTCGAGACCACGATGGGCTCTTGGCCCATGACGGCTCCCGACGCCATCGAAACCGTAACCATCGATTTCGAAAAGGGACGCCCCGTTGCGCTCAACGGCAAGAAGCTCGAACCATTCGATCTTCTCGTCGAAGCCAACACCATCGGCGGCCGCAACGGCATCGGCCTTTCCCATGCGCTCGAAAACCGCATCATCGGCACGAAGTCCCGCGGCGTCTACGAGGCGCCGGGCATGGAACTGCTCGGCAAGGCTCTCCGCTATATCTACCAGGCCATCCTGGATCGCCGCGCAACCGGCATCTTCGAGGAGATGTCCCGCTTTATCGCCAACCAGATTTACGATGGCCGCTACTACGACCTTGCCACGCAGGCCGCCTTCGCCGCCGTCGATACCTTCGCCGCCTATGCCACCGGAACGGTGCAGGTCGGACTTTACAAGGGGAACATCCTCTTCCAGAGCCTGACGGGCGTCAAGGGATCGCTCTACTTCGAGGAAAACGCCTCGATGGAAGATGCCCAGAAGGGCCTGAATCCCGTCTCCAGCCAGGGCTTCGCCGAAATCCAGTCGGTCGAAGCGCGTTCCATGGCGAAGGCCGGCCAGATTCATACCTTCTAAGGGTTTCGCCACGCGCCGGAACGCCCGTTTCGGCGCGTGTTGCCCGTCTGTTTTTGGGGGCGGGCATTTTTTTGCTGGATTTTTTGCGCGGTTTTTGGGAGAATCGGAAACTCATGACCACGCGGATTCTCCGCGAAGCTTCTTTTTTTGTATTCCCATCGTTCTATCAAACGTAACGTTCACGACAGAGGATATCCATGTCCGTAAAAGTTCGCCTTACTCGAGTCGGCGCCAACCGCGACCTTTCTTTTCGCGTTGTTGCAGCTGACACCCGTTTCCCCCGCGACGGTCGTTTCATTGAAAATCTCGGCTGGTACGACCCCCAGATGCCCGGCAAGAACTTCGAGCTCAAGCTCGAGCGCATTGCCTATTGGAAGAGCGTCGGCGCTCAGCTCAGCCCGGTCGTCGATTCTCTTTTGAAGCGCCAGAAGCGCGCCGAGAACGGCCAAAACGATCGCACGCACCAGAAGATTTCCAAGGGCAAGAAAGCCAAGTTGGCAAAGGCCGCCAAGGCCGCTGCCGCCGCCGGCTAGTTTGTCCCGTCGCACCAACGTTGCGGGCTTCGCTTCATCGAGTCGCGATGGATAACGCCAATCAGCCTCTCCAGAGCCTCCGGATAGAAATTGTGACGGAGTTTCCGGAAATGATTCGCGGATACCTGGGCGAAAGCATGATAGGCCGGGCCGCAAAAATGGGTGCGTTCTCGTGGGGAATCGTCAACCCGCGCGATTTTGCATCTGGAAAACACCGTTCGACGGACGATCGCCCCTACGGCGGAGGTCCCGGAATGGTCATGATGCCCGATCCGCTCGTGCGAGCCGTTGAATCGGTCCTTCGGCCCGATACGAAATTGCTGATGATGACCCCATCGGGAAAGCCCTTTGTCCAGGCCGATGCCCGCCGCCTGTCGCAGGAAAAGCACATTGTTTTTCTCTGTGGTCACTACGAAGGCATCGATGACCGCGTGAGACAGATCCTTCAGCCGGAGGAATATTCCATCGGCGATTATGTTCTCACAAACGGAGTCTTGCCCGCCGCCGTCATGCTCGATGCCATTGTCCGCCTTTTGCCGGGCGTACTGGGCGGAGAAGGCGCAACACAGGACGAATCCTTCGAAACCGGTCTTTTGGACTTTCCCCAATACACGCGTCCGCCCGAATACCGCGGACTCCGGGTTCCGGAGGTTCTGCAAAGCGGCAATCACGCCGCCGTCGCCAAATGGCGAAAGGAGCAGGCCGAACGGATTACCCTGGAACGGCGCCCCGACTTGGCTGCCAAAATGGGACTTCCGCGTCCCCCGCATCCACCCAAGCGCCGGAAACGCCGTGAATCCGTTTCCAACACTACATCAACCAAATCATCATCCCGCTCGATTGCACCCCGTGACCGGGACTCCTCCGATCCGCCGGGCATTGCAATACAGGAGTAACCAGACATGAGCAACATCCTCGACTCCATCACGGCCGAAGGCCTCAAGAAGGACGTTCCTTCCTTCGAAATCGGCGATTCCGTCCGCGTTTACGTCAAGATCAAGGAAGGCGACAAGACCCGTACCCAGGCGTTTGACGGAACCGTCATCGCCCGCAAAGGCGCCGGCGCCAACGAAACCTTCACCGTCCGTCACGTCGCTTTCGGCGTTGGCGTTGAAAAGGTTTTCCCCGTTCATTCTCCGCACATCGAAAAGGTCGTTGTGGAAAGCCACTCGCACGTCCGTCGTGCGAAGCTTTACTATCTCCGCGCCCTCAAGGGCAAGGCGGCTCGTCTCCGTACCCGTTCGGTCGAGTCTTCGAAGTAAAGATTGCGCTTGATTCCACAAGAAAAAGCGGCAACCTACCTTGCGTCGGTTGCCGTTTTTTTTGTTCCCTCCTCTTGGGGATGGCGCCGTTATTACGTACGCTCTGCCGCCCGTGGTCCGAGGCGACGCTGGGGTTTCCCTTTTGGCTATTGTGGGGGATGCCTAGCCTCCCCCGCGCCTTGCGGCGCGGTGGCGCGAGCTGGGAGTCCGGCCGCCAATTATCGCGCCCTATCGGCGCAGTACGCACGGGACTGTGGGGGTCGCGGGATGGACGAGCATGTGGCGGGTGGAAACGGACGGCGTGGTGTCGAGGAGGCAAGTGTATGGCAGGCGAAGAACAGATGGGAGGGTCGAGCTTCTGCTCGACCGAAAACATGGCGGAAAATGCGGCGGGAGGGAACGGACGAGCAGAAGCTCGTGCCTCCCGCGCGGCGCGATTCTAATTGGCTGTCGGGCCTCCCGACTGGCTGTCGGGACTCCCGACCGGCTCGCGCAACGGGGAAAAGGACGCGGTATTTTTGCGAGATGGAGAAAATGTTGTTGCGTTTTTGTTTGCAAGAATTCAACTCGTTTCCGGAAGAATTTACCCTGAAACGCCCGGGCAATGCGCACGGGTGTGCTGCAAAAAGGGATTTGCCAAGGAGGAATTGTTTTGCTTTACTTCTCCCCGTTTTCCGTCCAATTTTGCTGGAGATTTTCATGCCTTTCTTTTCTATCCGTTTCTTGGTGGTTTTGACCGCTTCTCTTTTCCTGGCAGCATCTTGCTCAAAAGCCCCCAAACAAACGCCGGAGACTGCGGTTCAGCAGCCGGCGCCAACGGCCGTCGAACCGGTTGTTCCGGAGTCGTTGCCGCCGCCACCCGATCCGACGGAAATTCTTGCGGGAACGACGGCCGGGGTATTATCCGATGCGGAGATTGCCGCGCTTGCGGCGCCGGGGAAGGGAGCGGTTTGGCAAACGCCATACGTGGGTGCCATCGCGGTCGATGCGGCAACGGGCAATGTGCGCTTCGAGAAAAATGCCGACAAGGGCTGCATTCCTGCCAGCATGACGAAGATGATGATGCTGTTGATTGTCCAGGAGGCGATCGAGGCGAAAAAGATTTCGGAAACCGATCTTGTCCATGTCTCGGAACGGGCCTACAAGACTGGCGGCTCGCAGGTGTATTTGGATCCCCGCGAAACGTTTCCGCTGGAGGATATGCTGTATGCGCTCATGATCCAATCGGCAAACGATGCCGCCGTGGCGATCGCAGAGCATTTGATGGGAACGTGCGAGGCCTTTGTGAAGGTCATGAACCGGCGTGCCGAGCGGCTTGGTATGAAAAATACGCGGTTTGTGACGGTGCATGGGCTTTCCGGTTCAAAGGATATGGCGGACGTCACGACGCCACGCGATATGGCGATTTTGGCGACCGAACTTTGCAAGCATGAAGGTATTTTCCGCTATACGGGCGAATCTTTCCGCTTGTTCCGTCCCGATTCCGGAAATCCGTTCGAAATGCGCACGCACAATCCGCTCTTGCAGAAAAAGATGCCGGGCTGCGATGGACTCAAGACGGGGTATACGCGCCGGGCGGGATACTCGATTGCGGCAACGGTGAAGCGCGACCATTCCCGTCTCATTGTGGTGTTGATGGGGTGTCCGGACAAAACGACACGGGACAAGGAGCTTCAAGCGATTCTTTCGGAAGCTTGGTAGGCGAGCCGCCACGGGGTCGGGAGGCCCGACAGCCAATCATCTTGGCCGCGCGATTTTTAACTACAAAGGAACACAAAGAGCGTTTGAGCGGGTTGGATAGGAACACAAAGGCCAAAGAAGCGGGAAGAAAAGGCCACAAAGAGATTTATGTTGTTTCTTCGGGCGCACTTTGAAACCCTAAAAAAGTGTAGTTTTCTTCCGCCTGAAGTGGCTCACCGCCTTTGTGTTCCTATCCTTTCAGGGAAATGGTCTTTGTGTTTCTTTGTGTTCTTTTTCGCGCGGCTTTGCGGGTGTGGTGTCTCTGCGTTCTCTGCGGGAAACAAATAACCCGCGTCGGCGCGTGTGCGCGGGTTGGCGGCACGATGAGGACATCGTGCCCTACCGCAACGGGTATGCGAAATTGCGCATGGTTCAGGATGCGAGTCGGAAGCCCCCACGGGCGATTATCTTGGACGCGCGATTTTAACCACAAAGGAACACAAAGGTGGCGAGCCGCCACGGGGTCGGGAGTCCC
>JBJEVW010000017.1:0-5923 GCA_051884735.1 Kiritimatiellia bacterium
CCGTTTGCATTTTTCCGGATGAAGCCGATCCTTCCGGACATCGCAAATGTCGTTGAGGACATAAATGGCTGAGGCCGCAAGAGTGAAGGCGAAAAAGGCTCCAATGGTTTCCACCAGCCCCGAACGGGAAAAGATTGTCCCGGCAAAAAAAGCGGGAAGTAGAACGAGTACGTTCTTCACACTGTGGTGAAGACGCATCAGTTTGATGTAGACGACAATCTTTTTCATGGGATGGACTTCGTTCGAACGCGGGAGTCTCTCCAATTGTAACACGGAAAACAGAATTCTTCACCCGGAAAAAGCGCCGTTCGGCTCGCACTTGATCCAAGCCTAGTCGTGGTGCCGCAATCCGCGGTGGCGGGCTACGTCATGGACTCTGAAAATCTGCGCCCCCTGCTTTGCCGCTTCCTCGCAGAACAGGCGCGTCGCTTCATCGATGTCGCCTTCTGCCTCCGGATACTGCGCCAACAGAAAGTGCTTGCGCGAAGGTCCAATCAAAATCGGCATCGGCGCAAACTCGCGAACATAATCGGCCGTGCTGCGAAGCACCTCCGCATTGTCCGTCCGCTTCAAGCCAAAACCAAACCCCGGATCCAGACAAATCTTCTCCGCCGCAATCCCGGCCGAAAGCGCTTGATCGCGGAAATTCCGCAGATTTTCCGCAACCCATGTACCCAGCGATCCGGGTTCCGCCGTGCGTGGACGCGCCCCGACATGCTCGCGATAGCCGCTCATGAAAACCAGCCCGGCCGAATACCGGCGAACAACATCCAACATTCCGGGATCCTCAAAGGACGATACGTCGTTGATGATGTCCGCCCCCTCGTCCAAGGCTGCCTGGGCGACAATTGCTTTGCGCGTATCGATGGAAAGGACAGACCCCGGAAACCGCTTCCGCAATGCACGGACAACCGGAATCAACCGGGCTTTCTCCTCCTCCGCTCCAACCCGCCCGGGATCAAATCCCGGGCGCGTCGACTCCGCGCCCAAATCCAAAAGGTCCGCACCATCCGCCAATAGCTTTTCCGCCCACGCAACCGCCGCATCCAACTGGTTGTGTTGCCCGCCGTCCGAAAACGAATCCGGCGTCAAATTGACAATTCCCATGAGCGCACAACGCTTTTCGGCAACGGCTTTCGGGGTAAATTGCTCGAGAAACTGTTTCATGATCAAAAGTCCTGCTTGAGTTCAAAAAAGGAAACATTCAAGCAGGCAGAACAATCCGTGCAACCTGCTTGAATGCGATTGTCCTTCGTCTGCGTCTAGGCCTGAACGGCCGCCGCAATCTCCGCCAACTGTTTTCCGGCTTCAAAGCACTCCGCCAACACAGTGGCGTCCGGACGGAAACGGACCGTCAGCGGCGGACGAATGCGCTCCGCTCCCCACTCCGCAATCATGGCTTCCGCCGCCGTGGCGCCTTTTTCAGCCCACCCGAACGAACCAAAGGAAAAGCCTTTCTTGCCTTGCGGACGAAGCCCCTTGACATACGTGAGCGTGCGCGCCATCGAGGGCATCATGCCAATGTTGAGCGTCGGCGTCCCACAGGCAAAAGCCGCGCAATCCATCAGCTCGGTGACCGTCGTTGTATCATGCGTGGCATCAATGTCAATGAGCTTGACGTCAACGCCCGGAATCGTCTGCGCACCACGGACAATTTCATGCGCCATCTGGCGCGTACTGCCCCACATCGAGGTGAAAAACACGACAACCTTCTTCGTCGGCGCCGTCACCGCCCACTTGACATACTGCGCAAGAATATCGCTGATGTGACTGCGCCAAATGATGCCATGGCTCGGACAAATCACCTTGATCGAAAGCTTGCCCAATTTCGACAAGGCCGCCTGGACCGGACGCCCGTACAACTGAACGATATTCGCATAGTACGTCTTGGCATGTTCCAAAATCACCGGAAGCGGTAACTGGTCGTCAAAACGCTCGCTCGATGCCATGTGTTGGCCAAATGCATCCATCGAAAACAGAATACTGTCCTCTACGAGATACGTGGCCATGGATTCCGGCCAGTGTACCATCGGCGTATTGAAAAATTGCAGGGTCTTCGTGCCCAACGAAAGCGTCTCGCCTTCCTTGACCACTTTCCACTTCCACCCCGTCGTGTCAAAGTGACGGGAAAGCGCGTCCTTGCACTTGTCATTGCAGACAACCGTCGCATTCGGCAACGCTTTCACAAGCTCGGGAACGCCACCCGCATGGTCAGGCTCGGCATGATTCACGATAATCCAGTCAACTGCGGCAAGGTCCGCAACTTCCTGAATATGCTTGATCAATTCTTGGACATAGGGGGCCTTGACCGCATCGATGACGGCAATCTGCCGATCCTTGACAAGATAGGAATTGTAGGTGGAACCATCCGTCGTCTTGTAGCCGTGAAAATCCCGGACCGTCCAATCGACGTATCCAACCCAAAAAACATGATCGTTTACCATTGTCATACTTGGTATCCATTCTGCGAAAGCAACATAAGTCGCCTTTCTCTGTTAATCCGTACGGATGATCGTTGCGACAATCCGTCTTTTGCAAAAAAAGAGTAAAGCAAACCGCCTTCTGAATCAAGCAAAAACACCGTTTTTCTCCCGTACGCGCCCTCTCTCCACGCCGCACACCTCCCGCCCCGTGTCATCGCCGTCGCGACGACGGGATATCCGTAGGGCGAGAGTTTCCCTGCGCGCCGCTTCTGCACACGCGGAGCCTTTTGCTCGCGTGGCGCCGTCCGCGGCACATGCGCAATAGGGCGCCCACCGCCTCGCATATTCCACTTTTCCCCACTTTTCAGAATAAATGTCTACTGAAATAGGTGTCATTTTGCGATTTTAGCCTGTTTTCCAGAACAACAAAACACTTTCCAAAACACACAAAATCAAAGAAAAATAACGACTAATATTTTTTGCTTGCACGCTGTTTCGAGGTTTGCTAGACTTCGCCATGTTTTCACAACCAAAATAGTAGTGTTTAATCCAGAAGGAGATTCGTCATGAGTAAATTTCACATTGAAACCCTCGCCGTCCACGCCGGACAAAACCCGCACGGAGATCCCACCACCAACGCACGTGCAGTGCCCGTCTATCGCACAACCGCCTACAACTTCCGAGACAGTAAACATGGTGCCGACCTCTTCGCTCTGCGTGAACTCGGCAACATCTACGCTCGCCTCATGAACCCGACCAACGACGTTCTGGCCCAACGAATTGCCGCTCTCGAAGGCGGGGTTACGGCACAGACGCTTTCTTCTGGGACCGCGGCCATCTACTTCACCGTCACGAATATCGCAAAGGCCGGCGATGAAATCGTCTCCGCTTCAAACCTCTACGGCGGAACATTCGTCCAATTCAACTCCATCCTCCCCAATAACGGAATCAAAACCAACTTCGTCCCCATCAACGACTTCGAGGCCACCGAAGCGGCCATCAACGAACGGACGCGAATCCTCTATGTCGAGTCCGTCGGCAATCCCGCTCTCGACGTCGCTGATCTCGACCGCTATTCCGCAATCGCCAAGAAACACCACCTGCCGTTGGTCGTGGACGCCACTTTCACGCCCCCTCCCTTGCTGAATGCAATCGCTCATGGTGCAGATTTGGTGATCCACTCGCTCTCCAAATGGATCGGCGGCCATGGTGCCGGTATCGGCGGTATCGTCGTGGATGCCGGAAAATTCGACTGGACGGATCCGAAATTCGAACTCTACAACAAACCCGATTCTGGCTATCATGGCTTGCGCTTCGCACATGATCTTCCGGATCCGCTCAAGGCCGTCGCCTTCTCGCTTCGCCTTCTGACCGTCGGAATCCGCAATCAGGGCCCGACACTCGCTCCGGATGCCGCATGGATCTTCCTTCAAGGGGTCGAGTCGCTTCCGCTTCGTATTGCACGCCATAGCGAAAACGCGCTCGCCGTTGCGAAATTCCTCGAAAAGCACCCAAAAGTCGCTTGGGTCAAATACCCTTCGCTCTCCCAACCGGAACTCGCAGCAAAATACCTTCCAAACGGAGCCGGCGGAATGGTCGTATTCGGCGTAAAGGGCGGCTCCAAGGAGGCTCGCGCTTTCGCCGATTCTCTCAACGGCGAAATCTTCTCGCTCTTGGCCAATGTCGGCGATGCCAAATCGCTCGTCATCCACCCCGCGTCTACCACGCACTCGCAACTTTCCGATGAAGAACTGCGGAAAGGCGGAACGCTGCCCGAACTCATCCGTCTCTCCATCGGCATCGAACATATCGATGATATTCTCGCCGAACTCGAACGCGCGTTCTCTGCTTTCTAGCGCTCCCGTGCAGGGCGGAGCATCAAATGCCCCGCCATGCCGTTGTTTGCACCCCCATCACCCGAAATGGAAAGGAGGTTCGTCAAGAAATGAACCTTGATCGATGTCCAGATTGAATGTGGACACATAGTCTATCAACCGGTTGAACCGGAATCGACAATACAACCCGCGAAAAACTTGTCCGGTTCAACCAAATCGAATCCCAAAAACAAAACGTTCGCACCCTTAAAAACATCATCGCGAACAATACTGAAAAGGAAACGAACCATGAACAAGACATACACCTCCCTCCTCCTTTCCACGACCCTTCTCGCCTCTCTCGCCACCGCCGGCGTCCCGCTCAATGGTCTCCAAGGCAACGGCGGCATCGCATTCAACCCCGTTGCATTCACCTCCGGCAACGATGCGGAAGATGGCCAAATTGTCTCCTCACCGCAAATCGGAGCCTGGTATACGCGCCTCGATAGCGCCGACATCGATTGGACCGCCCTCTCGGCAGCCTTCTCCATTGCAAAACGCCTCGAACTCTCGTACGGATTTGGCTTGACGGATGCCAATCGATATGGCGATGACAGTATTCAATTCGCATAATTTCGGCGCAAAACTCAATCTCTTGCCCGATGGTGCGTTCGAAACGTCTTGGTTGCCCGCACTCTCCGTCGGCGCAGTCCTAAAACATACCGATGCCGCTACGGCTGACGTACTCGGACTCGACAAGACCGGTGCGGACTTCTACGCGGTTGCCACGAAACTCGTTGCAAACGACATCTTGCCGTTCCTCGTCTCCGCAGGCGTCCAAGCCAGTGACGAAGTCGTCAACGGCGTTGTCGGTCACGGCGACTATGGTTTCGGCTGGTTTGCCAACATTGACGTCATCCCCGTCTCTTGGCTCGCCCTTGGAGCCGAATACAAGAGCGGAATCGATGCGGACAAGGTGCACAACCACGATTACTGCAACCTGCACGCCGCCTGGTTCGCCACAGACCGTCTCACGCTTGTTGCCGCTTACGTGGATACCGGATCGAAGTCCGGCAAACATCTCGGCGTCGGCGATGGATTCGTCCTCTCGGCTCAATACCAATTCTAATCCCGGGCGACAGACCACTTGCTTCAGAAATAACCATTTCAACTCCAATGGCGTGGGAGGTTCGCACCTCCCACGCCACTGCTGTTTTGCACCAACAGCCTCTCGCACTCGCCTCCATATCTTGCCCCGCGACTAGTACTGAACGGTCGGAAATTGCACATTTGTACACTCGTAAAATGCCGCGAAAAAAGTTTTCGACTTGCCCCGTTTGCCGCTCATTCAAAAACCAGAATTCTCCCGCTGCTTGGCTTTCCTCACCCATTCCCTCCCCTTCTCCCGATCTTTATGCTCCTGTTCATCGCGCTCGCGCGCTCTTTGTGTTTCTTTATCTTCTTTTCGCACACCGCGCGTGCACCGCCATTACGACCACGATCCCGCAACCTGCGAAAGCCCCAAAAAAATCCATCCCGTTCATCCTCTCTGCCTTTCCGGTGCCATCGTAATCCTGTCAATTCTGTAAATCCCGTCTAAAACACTTTTCCCGCTCACTCGCCTCCGGCCATCGGGACTCCCGGCCCGCCGATCCATCTTTGCGATGACGGATTAGCAGAAGAATA